>CAWLAW010000466.1:0-3407 GCA_963854885.1 Gammaproteobacteria bacterium
TCGTTAACACAATCAGTCTCTCCTATTAGGACGCGTTTCCAAGCCGGTCGGATCCAGCCAGCGGCGTTCCACGAATTTGTGGCATTCCCGATGCCGTGTTTAGTATCACACGCAGTACTATCTTCGGCCAATATGTTGATACTATTACATGCAACTTTTTTGTCAGGCCTATTCCTAACCTACGCTCAGGCACAAAAATCGTAGTTTGGAGTTTCATTCGTCGGCGAACATATTATGTTCTTCGACGCGCGCACAATAATTTTGGCAAATAATAGAAGTTAGTTTACTTGCGCGAAAATCAATAGGGTCGGCGAGACCAGAGTCGCAAGCATTCCGCATTTCGATTGTCTGCAATAATCTTAGCGAGAACCGGAGAGAACTGAAATGGCAACGAGTGATTTAGAAGCACGGATAACACGACTCGAGGACATCGAAGCGATTAAGCAACTGAAAGCGCTGTACTGCGATATTTGCGACGATATGCATAACCCCAATCGAATAACCGAATTGTTCGTCGACGACGGAGTTTGGGAAAGCGCGGACTTCGACACCGCCACGGGACACGATGAGATACGTGATCTATTTCAACAATTTCAAGACAAGTTTAGCTTTTCACAGCACAACATTATGAATCCGCGAATTGAAATTGACGGAGTTCGGGCCACGGGTATTTGGTACATCATGGGTCCGTGGACTAATACCGAAGACGGAAAGGAAATCTGGATGACGGCCCGCTACGACGATGACTATGTCAAGGTGAATGGCCAATGGAAGTATCAGCACTTACGCGTCGCTGTGCGAATGATCGCTGATCGATAATTGCGGGCGAAATAATCAACGTCAATTGTCCTACTAATTAACAAAATTCGGTAGCGCTATCGTGATAACGCGTGGCGTAAAATGCGGGTGTTGATTTTCGATTTCGCATGTTCGTATACAAAAGCTCGCCGTACCGTGCCGGCTTTCCTAACGGTGGAGGTGCCCGATTCTTTACGCCTTCGAAGTGTCGCGAATTGAAGCGGAGCACCGTAGAACTTGAATGGATGTAATCGAATCAGCTGAAGGAAATCGAAAATGAAAAATGAACTCGTGATAGTAGACAGCGAAGAGGTAACACCACGGTTAGTCGTTGGCGAAGAAATTCGAGTCCTCGTGGATCATGAGCAAACTGGCAGCTATGAGATCTACCAGCATGATGCACCCGAAGGGGCCGGCCCGCCGCCGCACTACCATGCCTGGGACGAGGCCTTTTACGTAATCGAAGGGGCCGTCGATTTCGTTTGTGGGTCGACGTCGAAGACAGTGAAAGCGGGCGGCTTTGTTCACGTTCCAGCAGGAACTGTGCATAGTTTTCGATATGCAAGCGAGACCGCCAGGATGTTGGGTATAACGTCGACCGGTGGTGCTGCGGCGATGTTTAGCGCGGTAGACGAAGCGAGCCGTGTCGACCCGTCGTTAGCAAATGTCGTCGCAACGGCCACTAAGCACGGGCTTAACGTCGTCTCATGACTGGATCTATGCAACAAATGCGGATGCCCACTTGCCGTGCATGCGACGGTTATCGAGCGAGATTTTGGAACTGACATCGCAGAAATTCACCAACGCTCCGGTACGACAATTGAGGCGTGCTTTGGACGGCATCGAGAGTCGCTTAACGGCAATTACGACCTTCACTTTTTTTTCACCTCGACCGGCGTATCATCCCGCCACGGCAACAACTGCGGCGTTTAAAGGGTCTACCAACAAATTAGCCGCGCCGGAGAGGTTTCGGATAATTATCGTCCGGTCCAACTGTGCAAAAGGCCGCATAAGACCCAAATGGACCGAGCGTTCACACGATCGCGCGGCCATCTTATAGTTTTGAGGAATTGATTATGTATAAACCAATCTATTACGCACTCACAGCGGCGCTTGCAGCGCATACGCTGGTCGCGCAGGCGCTTACGCCGGACGACCACATCGCGTGGATTAAGGCGAACCAAGACGCCCAGCCACAGTTCGTCGATGGCGATACCATCACCTTCGAGAACGCCGATTTAATTCGGCCTTTCATCCCGGTAGAGCAGCAAGAAACGCTGATATTCCCGGGCATGGAAATGAAAATCAAAGATGCCGGCGACTTAACGCCGTCGGACGCCTATAAGGTGGCAACCGAGAAATTCGCTGGGCAGGCGAGCATTGCTGCCGACGGCGCCTTAGAAAACTACACGGCTGGCCGTCCTTTCGATCCGGCGACATTTACTCCCGGTAGTAAGGATGATGGTTCCAAGATGATCTGGAACTGGACTTGGCGCTGGGCGAATGCCGGGCTCAAGATTGAAGAAGTGCACTGGGTTTGGGTCCGTGAAGGCGGCGAACACAGCGGCCATGAAGTCATGGGAACTGGTGGTGGCAAATACGCCGAGTACTACCTCGGCGGCGGCACGTTTGAACGTGTCCTAACCGGGCCTTACCAGCGCGTAATGATGTCGGCTCGCGTCGATCTCGCCGACCAGAACTACCGGCTAAACGGTGGCAAGGGATTTGCTAAAAATACGGCATTCCGCGAATACACGGGCTTTACCGCACCGTTTGATATCGCTGGCACCGCGTTCCTTATCCTGCGCTACGACGATGCGCGTAAGACTGATGACTCTTGGGCTTATATTCCAAGCCTGCGACGCGTACGTCGTATCTCGGTTGAAGTCCGCTCTGACTCCTTGTTAGGGACCGACCATACACTCGAGGATTTCTATGGCTTCAACGGCCGCCCAATCGAGCACGAGTGGGAATACGTTGGCACTGCGAAGATTCTTGCTGTAATGCGTTCGCGTACCATAGATACCGTATTCTACGGACCGAATGGCTGGGCGCCGCTTGACGACTGGGCACTGCGCACGGTTGATATCATGCGCATGTATCCGCGCTCCGGACATCCGTATTCCACGAAGTTCATCTACAACGATCGTGAATCGGGTGAAGCACCATACGCTAATGCGTTTGACCAAAGTGGTCAGATCTGGAAGATTTGGCAGATCCAAAAAGTGTGGACGGAAGATCCTCACTACCAGGATCAGTCCAAGTTCGGCGGTTCCGAAACTCTGCCAGGCGTGCGCAAAGCTGCTTTCCAAAGCATCAACGTGATCGACCTGCAGAACAAGCGCGGAACGCTAGTGCCGTGTCGCGGCAACAGCTTCCCGAACACGCCGTTCAAGAAAGTTAAACGTACGCACGACGTCAACTACCTTACCGAAGGAAGTTAACTGACTGACGAGTACGTTTTAATACGTGCATAAAAAGGGTCGCGAATTTCGCGGCCCTTTTTTTTATCTGCAATCCGGCGGCGACGACTACTTACTCTGCTAGCTTTCAGTCATTGATGAAGTAGATTGATGATTCATGAGTAATCAAGTTGTAATGCATCGTGA
>CAWLAW010000467.1:0-3403 GCA_963854885.1 Gammaproteobacteria bacterium
CGCCAGCGCCGATGCGGCCGGAATTCAACTCGACGCATTTCAAAGCAACGCTGAGCATGAAATCATTGATGCAATTCATGCAGCAAAACCAAATCAGGTCGGTTTTATTATTATCAACCCTGGCGCCTTTACCCATACAAGTATTGCCCTACGGGACGCCCTGCTTGGGGTCGCGATCCCGTTTATTGAAGTCCATTTGTCGAACGTTTACGCACGCGAGCCATTTCGGCAACATTCCTATCTCTCGGACGTTGCCGTCGGCGTAATTACCGGGCTTGGCGTTCAAAGTTACGAATTCGCGCTGCAAGCAGCGTTAGAGAAAATACGCGGATCCTAAACTCACCCGGCAAACCTGCGCAGAGCGACGGGCTTAAATAACGATTGACGGAATTGGCAGATGGACATACGAAAAGTAAAGAAACTCATCGAACTCCTTGAAGAATCTGGCATCGCCGAAATAGAGATTAAGGAAGGTGAAGAATCAGTCCGCATTACCCGCGCTAGCGTCGTTGCGGTCGCGCCGCCGCCGATAGCCCCGGTAGCGGCCCCGGCGGTCGCCGTCTCAGCCGAGCCGCAATCCGAACCTGACACCCCAGTCCACGATGGGCACGTCGTCGCGGCACCGATGGTCGGGACGTTTTATGACGCACCGTCGCCCGAGAGCGACGCGTTCGTACGTGTCGGTCAAGTCGTTAGCATTGGCGATCCGCTGTGTATTATCGAAGCCATGAAAATTATGAATCCAATAGAAGCCGAGCGCGCCGGGACAATCACCGCTGTGTTGGCGGAAAACGGCCATCCGGTAGAGTACGAGCAACCATTGTTCGTTATTGACTGAATGCGTTCTAAATAAGCACTTCACCTATGCTGGATAAAATTGTTATCGCCAATCGTGGCGAAATCGCACTTCGGATACTGCGTGCCTGTCGTGAGTTAGACATCAAGACGGTTGCCGTACATTCGTCCGCGGATCGTGATCTTATGCATGTGCGCCTTGCCGACGAATCGGTTTGCATCGGCCCGCCAATACCGAGCGAAAGTTACTTAAACGTTCCTGCCATTTTGAGCGCGGCGGAAGTGACTGACGCCGTAGCAATCCATCCGGGCTACGGGTTTCTATCCGAAAATGCCGACTTTGCGGAACGCGTTGAGCAAAGCGGATTCATTTTCATCGGGCCAAGATCGGAAACCATTCGCATGATGGGCGATAAGCTTTCAGCAATTAAAGCGATGAAGAAAGTTGGCATTCCCTGCGTACCCGGATCGGACTCGGCATTAGGTGACGACATGCCGGCTAACATGAAAGTCGCAAAAGATATCGGCTATCCCGTCATCCTAAAAGCCTCTGGCGGCGGCGGTGGACGTGGCATGCGTGTCGTCCATGCTGAGGCAGCGTTACCGAGCGCGATAGGCCTTACCAAGCGGGAAGCACTAGCGGCGTTTCAAAACGATTCGGTTTATGTGGAAAAATTCCTCGAGCATCCGCGCCATATCGAATTCCAAGTGATGGCAGATGGCTTCGGCAATGTTGTGCATTTGGGCGAGCGCGATTGCTCGATGCAGCGTCGTCACCAGAAAGTCATCGAAGAAGCGCCAGCTCCAGGTATCGACGCACAAACGCGCGCGCGCATGGGGCAACGTTGTGTCGATGCTTGTCTTGCGATCAATTATCGCGGTGCGGGAACGTTTGAGTTTTTGTATCAAGACAGAGAATTCTATTTCATCGAAATGAATACACGGGTGCAAGTTGAACATCCCGTTACCGAGTCGATAACAGGCATCGACATCGTAAAAGAGCAGCTTTTAATCGCGGCCGGAAACAAATTGTCGTTCGGCCAAGACGACGTTAAGATTCGAGGGCACGCCATCGAATGTCGGGTCAATGCCGAACATCCGGAATCATTTCGACCGTCGCCGGGCACGGTTAATCTCTTCCACGCGCCCGGTGGACCGGGAATTCGCGTCGACTCGCATTTGTACGACGGTTACACGGTACCGCCGTACTACGATTCCTTGATCGCGAAACTCATCGCTCACGGCGAATCACGAGAAGCGGCATTGGCAAGAATGTCGAACGCTTTAACCGAAATTGTGATCGAGGGCATCGATACAAATTTGTCACTGCACCGCGATTTAATTCACGACGCTGCATTTGCAGCCGGCGGTACGAATATCCATTATTTGGAACACAAATTGGCCTAAGGTCCGGTGCATTAAGCATGGCGGATTCATGGTTAACTGTTCGCTGCCGGGTTGCGGAGACGGACGTCGAAAAAGTCGAAGGCGTTCTCGAATTGGCGGGCGCCGCTGCGATTACCTGCCAGGGTAGTGAAGCCGATGCGGCGGTTTTCGATACTTTAGACGGTGAGTACCCGCTGTGGCCGGTGTGCGAAATTACCGGCCTATTTGATTTGGACACCGAGCTTGGCGGATTGCAAGACGATTTGAGCGCGTGCGGGATCCCTCCACACCATCTGCAAATAGAAACTCTCCATGAGGAAAACTGGCACGAGTCCTGGCGAGATCAATTTAGCGCGCAACAATTTGGCGGGCGGATCTGGGTGTGCCCGACCTGGACAGAGCCCCCGGTCGGCGAGGATTTCATTGTTCGCATTGATCCCGGCATGGCATTCGGAACGGGAAATCACGAAACAACGGCGTTGTGTCTGGAATGGCTCGCAACCAACGACCATGTTTGCGGTGCGCGCGTGCTCGACTACGGCTGCGGTTCTGGGATTTTGGCCTTGGCAGCGGCGCGCCTAGGTGCCTCCGAAGTCGCCGCGGTCGATATCGACCCGCAAGCGATTAATGTGGCCTGTGCGAATGCTGAGTTGAATCAGATTAGGGACATTACGTTTACCCAACCCGGGTCGGTTCATGATCGGTGCTTTGATATTATCGTTGCAAATATTCTGCTAGAGCCGCTAACTCAGTTAGCTGAAACGTTTACGGCGCTTATTGCGCCCGGCGGGCAGATTGTTTTGTCGGGTATATTGCGGGAGCAGGTCGAACCGCTGTTGGCGTGCTACACCGCTGGGTTTAAGATAGACACTGTACAACATCTCGGCGACTGGGCGCTCGTCGCCGGACGCCGAAGTTCTCGCACAAACGCGAACTAGCGGAGACAGCGGTGCTGACCCAATGCCCACAGTGTGAAACGATTTATCGACTCAGCGCGTCTGAGTTAGGGTCGGCGCAAGGGTTTGTCGAATGCGGTGAATGCGCCGAACAATTTAATGCGTTGCATCGCCTTGCTGATGAGCCCAGCTTTGCGAAACTGGCTGATAGCGGCGCGCTCAACGAAGTCGCCAAACCTCCAGCACATTCCTCGTCCGGCCCCGCATTTACGTTAATGGACGTTGACGACTCGGAGCACATCGCCGATCAGTCGGACGAGGGAAAA
>CAWLAW010000468.1:0-3389 GCA_963854885.1 Gammaproteobacteria bacterium
ATGCCGATAAAGTGTTTCCAGCATTGTGCAACAAGCAGATGGTCGATCTAGAAAAAATCACGGCCAGCGAAGACGAAGAGTTACTCTTAGGTTTGCTTAAAAATCACGTGCGCTACACACAAAGCACGGTCGCGCAGGCAATTGTCGAAAACTGGAAACATTGTCTTAGTGATTTTGTGAAAGTGATGCCCAAAGATTATAAAAAAGTCCTATTGGCGATCGAAACCGCCAAGCGAACGGGAATTCCGGAAGCTCAAGCGATAATGGAGGCATCCAATGGCTAAAGTTACCGGCTTTCTGGAATACGAACGCGAAAAACAGCC
Organism: Gammaproteobacteria bacterium; assembly: GCA_963854885.1. GTDB lineage: Bacteria > Pseudomonadota > Gammaproteobacteria > UBA11873. The sequence goes on from CAWLAW010000468.1 coordinate 324, forward strand.
TTACCGTCCTGTCGTCGAGCGCATTCAAGACTGGCGACAAGTCATGGATCCGTGGCCTGCCGTGAGGCTAGAAGAGCAAGCGGCAAGATGCATGGATTGTGGGATCCCTTTCTGCCATCAAGGCTGTCCGCTAGGCAATTTAATCCCGGATTGGAACGATTTAGTTTATCGCCAGCGCTGGCACGAAGCGATCGAGCGACTCCATGCAACGAATAACTTCCCGGAATTTACCGGCACCCTATGTCCTGCGCCTTGCGAAGGATCTTGCGTACTAGGTATCAATGACGACGCCGTCACGATTAAAGCCGTGGAGCTGACCATTATCGACCACGCTTTCGAGCAAGGCTGGGTTAAACCAGAACCGCCATCGCAAGAAACTGGCAAATCGGTCGCTGTGATCGGATCGGGACCCGCAGGGCTTGCCGCAGCTCAGCAATTGCGTCGCGCCGGCCACACAGTGGTTGTTTTCGAGCGCGCCGATCGTATCGGTGGCCTGCTGCGTTACGGCATCCCTGAGTTCAAAATGGAAAAGCGGGTCCTCGATCGTCGCTTACAACAAATGGAAGCAGAAGGTGTTGAGTTTCGCGCTAATTCGAACGTTGGCCACGCCATCGATGCTGGTTCCCTATGCGCAGATTACGATGCGCTTGTGCTAACTGGCGGCGCAACGGCCGCACGCGACCTGCCGATCCCGGGACGAGAACTCGACGGCGTTCATTTCGCGATGGAATTTCTAACTCCGCAAAATCGACTATGCGAAGGCGATGATGTCGATCCAGCAGATCTGATCTCCGCGCGGGACAAACATGTGATCATTATCGGTGGCGGTGACACTGGCGCGGATTGCCTGGGTACCTCGCATCGCCAAGGCGCGAAATCCATTCACCAGCTCGAAATTATGTCGCACCCCCCGTCGACAAGATCGGAGAATAATCCGTGGCCCGAATGGCCACAAATTTATCGCATAGCTTCCGCGCACGAAGAAGGCGGCGACCGGGTCTATTCGGTTTCTAGCCGCAAGTTCGTCGGTGACGAGGCTGGACAAGTTCGCGCGCTGGAACTCAATGAAGTCGAAATGAAAATTGAAGACGGTCGACCTAATTTTATCGAAGTTCCCGGGTCGACTCACGAATTGCCTTGCGATCTGGCGCTGCTTGCGATGGGCTTTACGGGTCCTGAGCGATCCGGAATCATTGAGTCGCTCGAACTGCGGCTCACCGAACGAGGTAATGTTTGGCGTGATGAGAATTGGATGACCTCGTCTTCGGGCGTGTTTACCGCAGGTGACATGCAGCGCGGACAATCTTTAATTGTCTGGGCGATCGCTGAAGGCCGTTCGGCGGCCCGAAGTGTCGACGCATTCCTGATGGGACATTCCGATCTTCCAGCGCCGCTTAAATGAGCGTCGAATCGCCGAGTCTTTCTTCCAACTAGGATCCGCCTGTGGTTCCCCGACTACTTCAAATTGAGCGCCCGTGAATGATCGTTTCCTGCGCGCATTGCGTCGCGAACCCGTTGATGCGACCCCGGTTTGGGTTATGCGCCAAGCAGGACGTTATCTGCCTGAGTATCGCGCCACGCGAAAACGCGCCGGCGATTTCTTAACGCTGTGTAAGACGCCAGAACTTGCTTGCGAGGTAACGCTACAGCCACTCGCCCGCTACCCACTTGATGCGGCAATCGTATTTTCAGATATTCTCACGATCCCGGATGCCATGGGCCTTGGCTTATCTCTGGAAGAAGGAGTCGGTCCGAGATTCGCCCACCCACTACGCACGGCGAAAGATATTCACGCCCTCGGGTGCCCTGACCCAGAGGTCGAACTCAGATATGTCGGTGATGCCATCCGGCTGATTAAACGGGAGCTTGCCGGCAGCGTTCCCTTGATTGGATTTTGTGGCAGTCCGTGGACGCTCGCAACCTACATGATTGAAGGCGGCAGCGGACATGATTTTAAACTCGTCAAACAATTTCTTTATGACGAGCCAGCGCTGTTGCACGATTTGTTGAAGATTCTCGCGCAAGCAAGTAAGAGCTACCTGCAAGCCCAAATTGCGGCAGGCGCGGACGCCATAATGATATTCGATACTTGGGGCGGCGTGCTCACAACCCCTAGCTTTGAGGCGTTTTCGCTGGCTTACATGCAAGAAATTGTCACGGGACTCGGTTCGACTGTTCCGATCATCTGTTTTACCAAAGGCGGCGGCATGTGGCTGGAAAACTGCGCACAAATGGGTTGTGCAGCCTTAGGCCTCGACTGGTCAGTTGATATTGATCAGGCGCGCCGGCGGGTCGGTCACCAAGTGGCGCTTCAAGGCAACCTCGATCCAGCAATTTTACGCGCTCAGCCAAAAGTAATCGTAGAACACACCCAGGCAATACTTGATGCGTACGGTCCGCACCCCGGGCACGTCTTCAACCTCGGCCATGGAATCACGCCTGACATCGACCCCGAGCACGTCTCGGTACTCGTCGAAACGGTACATTCTTATAGCGCGACGTTAATATCCCGCTCTAGCAAGGTCTGAAACGGCGCACTTTGAGAGCTTCTTTAACGTTGATAATGAAAGGGTTTGCGATGGGCGCTGCGGACGTTGTCCCCGGCGTCTCAGGCGGGACCATGGCGTTCATCCTCGGTATCTACACGCGTTTAATCGATGCGATAAAGTCGTTTGATACGCAGTGGTTGTTGGCCGTCGTCAAACTAGATTTCCGTTCCGCTTTTCAACGTCCTCATTTCGCATTCTTAATACCGTTAGGCAGCGGAATTGTTTTTGCCGTCGTGTTTTTCACCCGCATAATTCCAATTCCAAAACTACTTCATTCTCATGCAGAACTAATCTACGGCCTTTTTTTCGGATTGATCGTGGGATCGGTTGTGATCTTATTAAGGGAAGTCGGCAACCTATCCATGCGCGATCTTTTCGCCATTCTTGTCGGCGTCGTGTTAGGTGGCGCCATCGTTACTGCCGTACCCACGCAGACTCCTGATAGTTGGTGGATGATCTTAGGCAGTGGCGCTGTTGCGATATGCGCGATGGTCGTGCCGGGTATATCAGGCTCGTT
>CAWLAW010000469.1:0-3389 GCA_963854885.1 Gammaproteobacteria bacterium
AAACAATCCGTTTTCTCGGACATTCAATTTTTCGCCGAACAAATTTCGCGCCACAGTTAGGCCGGTTAAATTAGCAGCCGAACCACTGCTGACAATGGCGCCGCCGCGATGCTGTTCTAAGCTGAGAAATTCTGCGGTCCACGCGATCACTCGCTGTTCGATTTCCGTCATTGACGGCGCGAGATGCCATTTCGCCGCATTCTGATTTAGCGCCGAAGCAATTAGGTCGGCAATCACTGAGACTTGATTGCCGCCGGACATCACATAGGCAAACATTTTTGTGCCGAGGTTCATGGTGGGATGGGCGACGACTTTATCTTCAGTAATCTGCAAGACGTCCTCGATTGCGCATGCTACTTCGGGCAGCGGTTCGTCGAACCATTGTCGAACTTCGGATGGAGAATTTCCCGGGTGCGCGTCTGCTTCGTACATCGTTTGATAGCGAGCGATGATCAACTCAACTGCATCATTCAGGTGCCGTTTGAAATCTTCTAATGGGGAATCAAGATTGTGGCCAACCCGGGTGCTAGCCGCGCTTTGCGACGCGGAACTCTGGATTTTTGATTTTCTATTCATGATTCGAATCGAGCCTGGCGCGGTGGCATATTGTTGCGAGCGGTTTATAGTGCGCATTATGCATATTAAAAAATACGATTTCGATTATAGCCGTCGTCATTTTATGGAGAAGACTGCCGCTGGGATCGGCGGCGCCGGCGTACTCTCTGGGTTGTGGCCGGATATTAGTCGATCTGCTGATATTCAGAGCGCATACCCGGAAGAGTTGCTGCACATTGAGGCTTATACGAAAGGTGCGGTGAATGTTGGCGATGTGATTAACGCCGACAACATCGATCTCGTACAAGATCTAGTCGATCCAATTTTGTATCAAGAAGTAAAACAAGACGGCCGTGAATTCTTCATCGAAGCTGGTCCCACCGACGCCGAAATGATGTTTCCCCCATATTTCCTCGATGCAACGCTGCGCAACCAAGGGCAAGCGATGTTCGGCGAGGACGGAAATGTCTATACGCGTGAAGGCGCACCGTGGATCGGCGGATTGCCGTTTCCCGATCCTCAAACCGGCAGCGAAGCGATCGCGAATATCACGTTAAGTTGGGGGCGCCACGACCAATCCGTTTACGCGATTCCGTCTCAGGTGGTGAATGCGAACGGCGAAAATTCCTATGAATACGATTTTATGTGGGCAGAAATGCAATGTACCGGTCTCGTTAGGCCCGGGGTGCCAAGTCCGTATCTGGAAGGACACGATGACAAAGTTCGCTTTCAAATGATTTTGTTCACGCACACCAACGATGTGCGCGGTTCGGCATTTCTAAACATTTGGAAATACGACCAACGCGAGTTTCCTGATCTGTTTGGTTACCTCCCTCAGTTTAAACGGGTACGGCGTTTTCCCGCGAATCAACGCTTTGAACCCTACATGCCGGGCATGAACTTGTTTTTATCCGATGCATGGGCGTCCGGTGATCCAATGCTAACTTGGGGAAATTTTAAGATCATTCATCGCGGCCCATTTCTTGGTTCGATCGCTAATCAATGGCTACCAGAAAACGACAATTGGGAACCTGGTCTCGTCGGCGGCCCGAAAAATCAATCGTATTACCGGGTAGGTAAATCTCTAATTCCTGAAGTGATTATTTTCGAGGGCGAACCGATCGGCTATCCGCGCGCGCCCGTCAGTAAGCGACGAATTTATGTGGACGCACGAAACATGGGTATTCCCCAAGCGATTTCTTACGATAGAAATGGCTTGCCGTGGAAAGGCTTTGAAGCCGGCGCCGGGCAACGGAAATCTGGTGAACACGAGGTCCGCACGAGCGATGGGCGCCTTGAATGGAGCTGGGATTGGGTGATCAGTCACGACGTCCAAGCGAACAACGTGACCCGTCTATATCAAGGCGAGCAATGTCGCGGCAACCAGCGCACGGCCCTCGATCCGGATATCGATATGATGAATGAATACATGACAGTACAAGCCTTGCGTCGCTTAGGCATCTAGTCGTCAGGCTCGATTGGAACGCTCGGCCATCAGTTATACGCTTGAGCCGGCAACCACGTCACCAACGATTGCCATTTGAATATAATCAACAATCCAATAATCTGCAGAACAATGAACGGCGTGACCCCACGGTAGATCGTCATCACATCGATTTCGGGTGGCGCAACACCTTTCAAGTAGAATATCGCGAATCCAACCGGCGGGGTTAGAAAGCTCGTCTGCAAGCAAACAGCGAACAAAACAGTAAACCACACTGGATCAAACCCTAGTGTCACCACCACTGGTGACACTAGCGGCAAAATGATCAACGTCAGCTCGATCCAATCAAGAAAGAAGCCGAGCAGAAACGTCGCCGCAAGAATGGAGATCACGATACCGGTTGGGCCGAACGGCAAATTCATGAGTACCCGTTCGATGAGTTCGTCGCCACCGAGACCACGCAGTACTAAAGAAAATGCCGTTGCGCCGAGCAGTACAGCGAAAATGAATGCTGTTGTGCGAGTCGTTTCTCGAAGTACGTCGCGTATTACTGCAAGATTGAGTTGACGCTTTATTGCCGCCAGAAAAAACGCGCCAGCAGCGCCGACCCCGGCTGCCTCAGTGGGAGTGGCAACGCCAAAAAAAATGCTCCCAAGCACAGCTAGGATCAAGAACGCCGGCGGCAATATCGCGATAAAAAGTTCCTGTACCGCCCTCCAGTCGAATGGTTCAACTATTGCTGCAGGGGCGACTTCCGGTCGCAACCACGCGTAGCTGAGTAGATAAGCAATGTATAAGCCGCCGAGTAATGCACCGGGGAACACCGCACCGAGAAACAAATCACCGACGCTCATCGACATACGATCGGCCATCAAGACCAACATGATGCTCGGCGGTATCAAGATCCCGAGCGTCCCAACCGCACAAACTGTTCCTGCCGCGAGCGCTTTATCGTAGCCGTTCTCTAGCATTACTGGCAGACCGAGCAAAGCGAGCAGCACCACGGAAGCGCCAATAATACCGGTGCTGGCGGCGAGTAATAATCCGATTAGCGCGACGGTGACGGCAAGTCCGCCGCGCAAGCGACCGAACAAGCGGGCGAAGCTCAGCATGAGCTGGTTCGCGATCCCGGATCGATCGAGTAACAATCCCATGAGAATAAACATGGGCAGTGCGACCATTACCCAGTTTTCCATGACGTTCCACGTTCGGTCTACTGTCAATGAGGTGTAGGCCCAGTCAACACCAATTGGAAACCCGAGATCGACATCTAATACGATCGCAATCGCGGTAAAAATTACCGATAGCCCACCGAGGATCCACGCAACTGGGAATCCGGTGAATACTAAAGCGATAAAACTCGCAAACATCGCCGACGCCAACATTTCAT
>CAWLAW010000470.1:0-3380 GCA_963854885.1 Gammaproteobacteria bacterium
ACATCGCGTGATCTCAAATGGACAGAGCGCTATCCCGATATCGGCACGGGTCCGGTGCCGGTCGAACCGTATATCTCAAGAGAATATTTCGAAAAAGAGCGTGATCGGATCTTTAGTAAAGTGTGGCTGAACGTCGGTCGGATTGAACAAATCCCGAACGCTGGCGATTATTTCGTTAAAGAATTAGCCGTGTGTAAAACGTCCATCATTATTGTTCGCGGCAAGGACGGGACGGTGCGGGCATTTCACAATATGTGCACGCATCGCGGCAATCAGCTGGTATGGGATAGCAAAGGCACGTGCCGGGCATTTACATGCCGTTTCCACGGTTGGGTTTACAACACCGATGGATCGCTGCGCCACGTCACGGACGAAGATAACTTTTTCGACATGGACAAAGCGAGTATGGGCATGAGCCCAGTGTCGGCGGACGTTTGGAACGGCTTCATCTTTATCAACATCGATGCAAACCCTTCCGAATCCTTATCGGACTATTTAGGCACGGAGCTCCAAGCGAGCATCGCTGGTTATCCTTTTGACAAACTGTCGGGTAACTGCTTTTCCTGGTACACCGACGTTAACGCCAACTGGAAAGTGGCCCACGATGCGTTTGCCGAGATCTATCACATTCCGACTTTGCATCATCGGATGATCGGCAACGTCTACGCGAGCAAATCGAACCCTTGGGCGAACGCTTTAGAATTCGCTCTCTACGACAAGCATGGACGCGTGTCCTTAGCCGCGAACCCCGAATGGAATCCCACCGCGGTAGAAACATTAGCTGGAAAGTTTGGCGATGTCGTGTTGCAACAAGTCAATACCGACAAGGCGAGCTTCCCGCCTGGGGTTAATCCCACCGACGCTGAGAATTGGTCGTTTGATGGAATTTCGTTGTTCCCCAATTGCCTGCTCTATGTCTCTAACGCGACCTATCTGACACACACCTTCTGGCCACTCGCCGAAGACCGTTGCCGTTGGGAGATCCGTACCTATTCGCCGCGGGCGGCCAACTTAGCCGGGCGCTTCTCACAGGAATACGGCAAGTGTTTCTTTCGCGACACCTTACTAGAAGACGGCAGCACGTTAGAGAGAACCCAAACGATGTTGATGTCTGGGGTAAAAAAAGAAATATATCTGCAAGACCAAGAATTGATATTGCGTCATCGTCTTAAAGTCGCTGAACGTTATATCAACGCTTAATCTCACGACCAAGAAAAACTCTGGAGACAGTTATGTCCTTATCCGACAAGGCTAGCGTGAGCGGCGTTGGCGAGACGGTTTACACTCGCAAAGCCGTAAAATCTGCTTTCGAGTTACAACTTGAGGCATCCCTTATAGCAATACGCGATGCCGGACTCGACCCGAAAGAAATTGATGGCGTCATCCCAATCGGATTAGTGACGGGCATCGCGGAAGATTTTATCGATAATTTCGGCATTCCCGATTTGCGCTTTTCGGCACTCATTCCGCATGGCGGAGCGAGCCCAGCCATGGCCTTGCAATGCGCCGCACTGGCGATTGCAGGCGGCGTATGTAAGCACGTGCTCATCGCGTTCGGGCGTAACGTGAGCGCAGCATCGGCAAAAGCTGGCGCGCGTATTCATCAGATGCCTCAGTTTCACTACGTAACGGAATTTGAACTCGCGACGGGTATGGCTGCACCAGCGCAAATTTACGCGCCGATGGCGCGACGCCACATGGAACTCTACGGCACGACGATTAAGCACTTCGCGGAAGTATCCGTGGCGATGCGCGAACATGCGTTACTTAACGACAACGCGATCATGAAGAAACCGATCACGATTGAAGATCATCACAACTCCCGCATGATCGCCGACCCGTTTCGGCTTTTCGATTGCTCATTGGAAAGCGACGGCGGCGCGGCCGTGGTGGTGAGCGCTGCCGAACGCGCTACGGACATGCCGCATAGACCCGTCTATATTTCTGGGGTGGCGACCGGCCACCCAGATTCGCCAGCATCTATTAGCCAACGGCCCGATATTGCGAGCCTCGGACTCGGCAAGGCGGCTGGACGTGCGTTCGAAATGGCGGGGGTCACGCACGCCGATATTGATGTCGCAGAAATTTATGACTGCTTTACCTACGCCGTGATCAAGCAATTTGAAGAGATGGGATTTTGCGCAGCCGGCGAAGGGGGCCCATTTGTCGCAGATGGTAAGCTGCGGCCCGGCGGAGCGCTACCGACGAACACTCATGGTGGCCTACTCTCTCAAGCTCATGTGTGGGGTTTAAATCATATTGTCGAATTGGTCCGCCAATTGCGCGGAGACGCCGGACGCGCCCAAGTCAGTAATGCTGAAATTGGCCTCGTCACAGGTTACGGCGACATGGGCGACGGCGGCATCGCTATCATGCGAAGAGGATAAAACTAATGAGCGAAATTCCAGCGAAACCTGTTCCAACACCAACCGCGATGTCCCAACCGTACTGGGACGGCGTTGCAAATGGCGAACTGCGGCTGCAATCGTGCGGCGCATGCGGCACACCACGACATTATCCGCGACTGTTGTGCGACCGATGTTACAGCGACGATGTGAAATGGGTCACTGCGAGTGGCAAAGGAAAAATCCATAGCTGGACCGTTGCCCATCATCCATATCATCCCGCATTCGTGACCGAGGTGCCCTACACACTGGTACTCGTCGATCTTGTCGAAGGCCCGCGAGCGTTGGGAAGATGGAACGGAGACGATTTGAAAATTGGCGACGCAGTTGAAGGGAAATTTGTTGCCCGCGAGGACGGTTCTGATCTTGTATTCTCGTCGACGAGTGGTTGATTTAACCCCGCAAAATTTATGAAATAAGGATTGAACTAATCAGCCGAGAATCCTGCTAGTAGTAGGCGCTAATGAATCGGGGACGTTTCGTTCGAATCGGACTGCCGTTTTGGTCCATTGAGTTCATGATGACGTTGTTTTATAGCCGGTTAGATTCCGACAATATCACCGCATTCGGAATGCTCGTGGTAGTGATATCGATCATCGTTTTACCACTCGTGATCGGAGCAAAAATCGCCACATTTGGCGGCAGCATAAAACTCGCAATGCTAGGCGCGATATTGGTGACGGCGGCGAGTTTGCTCGCAGTCGCAGTCTCGTGTGACCGCCCGGGTGAAAGTAAATCTACCTTGCTTGGTTATCCAGCAGTTATCGCTACCGTATTCGTGGTGCCTCCGGCGGCTTTTGGTTTCGTTGGCGCATTGTTAGTGAAATATTCGAAAGCGCTATCGTCATAACAAGTTTTTCATCTCGATAAATGGTGAACTTCTAACTGCGTTGTCCACCAATGAGTAGCGGTTAAGCACCGCTACTCATTCAATTCGCGCGACAATGGTCTTCCCCCACAGAGTTGGTCCACCGT
>CAWLAW010000471.1:0-3379 GCA_963854885.1 Gammaproteobacteria bacterium
CAGGCGCCGTGGTGGAAGCCGGGCACGGCGTCCGGTTACCACGCGTTTACCCAGGGATATTTAATCGGCGAAGTCGTGCGGCGAATTTCCGGACGCAGCTTGGGTAAGTTTTTTGCCGACGAGATCGCAACGCCCTTAAACGCAGATTTTCATATCGGATTAGACGTCAAACACGATCATCGCGTGTCTCTGGTCGTCGCACCGCCAAACCCATTACCGTTATCGGACGACAAAACGTCACCGTCATACAAAACATTTACGAATCCCCCACTCGACCCATTGTTCCCGCACGATCCGCGCTGGCGACGTGCCGAAATTCCGGCTGCAAATGGACATGGCAACGCACGCGCGGTGGTCTTAGCGCAATCGGTCGTCACACATGGGGGAGAATTCAACGGCGTACGATTACTTTCACCGAAGACCATTGACCTAATTTTCGAAGAGCAGGCTAACGGCAAAGACATCGTGCTCGGTATGCCGTTTCGTTTCGGTATTGGTTATGGCCTGCCGAATGAATCTGTGCCTTATCTTCCCGACGGTCGAATTTGCTATTGGGGCGGCTGGGGTGGGTCGCTGGTCATCAACGACGTAGACCGTGAGCTAAATTTCGCCTACATGATGAACAAGATGAGTGACGGGACGGTCGGGGACGCGCGCGGTGCGGCGCTAATTAACGCGATGTATAGCGCGCTATAGACCGCGATATTAAGATTAGCAGCCGCTTGCGGCCCTTCGATCGTTCCAACTACGCAATAGTCGCTTCACCGGAACTGACATCCTTAGAATAATTGGGGTTAACCGCGTGCCAGACCTGCAACAACCGGAGTTTATTGCGACCTATTGGACGCACGCAGGCAATGTTACGCCACTCGGCCCACCTGAGTCGGAAGCAAGTCCGCACGATTTCCGCCTGCGCGTTGAAGCAGCTGCTAACGCAGGGTACAAGGGGATCGGATTTATGCATTCCGATCTTATGCGCATTTTGCAGCGCTACAGCCTCGCCGATATGCATTCAATTCTTAACGACAACGGCTTAATCCACGTCGAACTAGAATTCGTGGTCGGCTGGCTAGAAGACGGTGACGCACGACAAGCCTGTAATCAGGTAATGGATGACTTGTTGGGCGCAGCCGCCGCGTTGAATGCCCGGCATATTAAAGTGGGCCCGGATATGCAAGGTCGTTCGTGGCCTCTACCCCATATGATCGAAAGATTTTCCGGCTTGTGCGAGCGCGCCACGGAATTTGGCACGGGGGTTGGTCTTGAGATCATGCCGTGGAGTAACATCGCGACGGCTGAAGATGGTGTCGCATTAGTCGCTGGCGCAAATTGTGCGAACGGTGGGTTACTTATCGATATCTGGCACGTCGCTCGAGGTGGTATTTCATACGCGGACGTCGCGTCGATACCTAGCGGACTAATCCATCATGTTGAGCTCAGCGACGCTGCCGAAACCATTGTTGGCACGCTGCTAGAAGACACCCTGGAAAATCGCTTGCATTGCGGCCGTGGCGACTTCGATGTGCCGGCGTTTATTACCGCGCTAGACCAGCACGGCTACACCGGCCCTGTAGGGATTGAGATCATCTCAGCGGTTGAACGTGAACGGCCGTTTCAAGATGTACTAACCGACGCTATCGAATGTGCAAGTGCGCAATACAGCTTGAGCCGACGGTCGAGCTGATTCGATTTAAGCGACGCCAGTTTTTGTAGAAGACCCCTCACGGGATAGTACGATGCTTCGCCGCACACCTGGCTAATTTGGACGTAGAATTTAAACGCGAGAGCGATCAATCTCGCGTTGGAAAATTTGGTCAATCGCAACGCCAGGCGGCCATTTATTAGCACCGCGCCAGCTGTCAGATTGGACTGAATAAATTGATATAATCCACTATCGGGTTCAAGACTGGAATTTCATATGGATCTAAGTACGCCTATCGAGTACGACCATTTTCGCGAGGAAGTGCGCTCGTTTTTACAGGAAAACCTAACCGACGACTTGCGCGAAGAAGGACGTTTGGCGACAAATGTTTTTCCGAATCCGGAACGTTCGATCGGATGGCAAAAGATTTGTCACCAGCATGGCTGGGCGGCCCCGAACTGGCCACAAGAATATGGCGGCACTGGCTGGGATTTGATTCAGCGTACGATCTACAGCGAGGAATCGCTTAAAGCCAATGCGCCGGGAGTTATGCCAATGGGCTTGCTGCTGTGTGGACCTTGTTTGATGGGCTATGGCACGGATGCACAAAAGTCTTATTATTTACCGCGAATTCTCTCGGGTGAGGATTTCTGGTGTCAGGGTTATTCGGAGCCCGGCGCCGGATCGGATCTGGCGTCATTAAAAACCTCCGCCACCCGAGACGCTGACGACTACATTGTTAACGGCGCAAAAATCTGGACATCGTTCGCACAACACGCGAATCGAATTTTCTGCCTCGTACGAACCTCAAGCGACGGTCCACCGCAGCGCGGTATTACTTTTTTGCTGATTGACATGGACACCCCTGGGGTGCGCGTCGAGCCGATTGTCGGTTTGGATTTAGTCAACGAACAAAATATGGTGTTTTTCGACGACGTTCGTGTACCTCAGGCGAATCGAATCGGACGCGAGAACGATGGCTGGTCAGTGGCGAAATATTTGCTTGAATTTGAGCGTGGCGGCACAGCATTCGCTCCGCATCTGTATCACCACCTAGAACTCATCAAACGCGCAGCCGCTGAGGAATTAACCGCAAGCGGAGAACGCCTTGCTGATGATCGGATCTTCCGGCGTAAGTTCGCCGCGCTTGAGATCGAACTACAGGCCCTTGAATTTACCGAGCACCGCATGCGCGCAGCGCTCGGACGTGGTGAACCACCCGGTCCTTACGCATCATTGATTAAGATACGTGGCACCGAAATTACGCAATCGATTACCGAATTACATATCGAAACGGTCGGCCAGCATTGTCTACCGTTGCAACCAGCGGCATTAGTGCCGGGCAACGCTTGTGAAGCGATCGGTCCGGAATATGCCGTGACTGCAATGCCGCGCTACCTAAATGGTCGAGCGGCGAGTATTTATGCAGGGTCGAATGAGATTCAGCGCGGCATCATCGCAAAATCAGTACTGGGATTATAAAATTCGCTCGCCGCAGGCTAGGACAATAGATGGACTTTAATTTTTCCGAAGAGCAGCAAATGTTACTCGATAGTATCGAGAAATTTGTAGCCAATGAATATGATTTCGAGACGCGTCGTCAGTTAGCGAATTCCGAATTGGGTTTCAGTTTAGCGAACTGGCAAAAATTTTCTGAATTCGGTTGGCTTGGTGTGCCGTTTGCTGAGCAGCACGGTGGCTTTGCGGGTTCTATGATCGACGTAATGATAATGGCGG
>CAWLAW010000472.1:0-3373 GCA_963854885.1 Gammaproteobacteria bacterium
TTTCCGCATCTACTATTCGTCTCGTTCGCTTAAGATGAATCGATTTGCAAGCGCGTAAATGCCCAACCAAACAAGTTTGGCGTTGCTTTTGAGTGACGAGAAAATGTCACGACGCACTTCTCTGACATAATTAGCCCCGACAACCAATCAAATAGGTGAATCATTATGGATCTTGGTTTAGGCGGAAAACGCGCGCTCATTACCGGCGCCTCCAAAGGTATTGGCCGCGCCACCGCGCGAGTCTTGGCAAAAGAAGGCTGCGATGTGCACTTGGTTGCTCGAACGGCCGGCGAGCTCGAAGAAACGGCGAAAGCAATTCGTGCGTCGACCGGACGCGTTGCAACATATACCGCGATGGATCTAAGTGTGAGCGATAACGTGACTCGCTTGTGTAAGGAAAATTCCGACATTGATATCTTGGTAAACAACGCGGGAGCGATCCCCGCAGGCACAATTGATTCGGTGGATGAATCAACCTGGCGCGAAGCGTGGGATTTGAAGGTGTTTGGCTACATTAATATGTGTCGTGCGACATATGCAAATATGCGCGGGCGCGGTGGGGTGATTATCAACGTCATCGGCACTGGTGGTGAGCGCCCGCGATCCAACTATGCGGCTGGTGCCGGCGGCAATGCCGCGCTCATGGGACTCACGCGCGGGCTTGGTGGTGGATCAACAGAAGACGGAATACGGGTCGTCGGAATCAACCCGGGCTTAATCGAAACCGACCGCATGGTGACGATGTTGCGCGTTCAGGCGGATCTAAAGCTGGGCGACGCCGAGCGCTGGAAAGAACTACTCGATTCAGTATTTCCACCCGGACAACCCGAACACATTGCCGATATGGTGGCCTTTCTCGCCAGCGATCGATCGTCGAATACAACGGGTACGATAATCACCATCGACGGTGGCCAGTGCGGCCGATAGCAGCGTTGGAAGTTCTGCGATGCGGAACCGCCGTTGCAGTGCTTAGCTAGAACAGCTGCGTCGAAAACGATGCGTCAATTATTCTATATCGCTAGAACCTAGACGGCCGACTAATGCGAAATACGCCATCACACCCGCAACGCGATGACATCCGTATTATGGATCCTGAATTCCATCGCGATCCACATGCGTCCTACGCTTGGATGCGTTCGCATGCGCCAGTCTATTGGGACGCCAGTGCGCCCACCTATAGCGGCACGGGCGCCTGGGGAATTACTCGATATAAAGACATTCGACTCGTTTCGAATCAGCACGCCTTATTTGCCTCTGCCGGGGGCTCGCGGCCCGATGCACCGCCCGTACCATCAATGATCAACAGCGATGGTCGGGAACATGCCGATCGTCGAGCGATTAATCGCGCGAAATTTACGCCGAAGGCAGTGCGCCGCTATGAGGAAATTGTTCGCGCTGAGGCAATTGATCTTATTGAGCGCGCAAAAACACTCGATCACTGCGACCTGGTTCGTGATCTCGCCCTGCCCTTACCCATGCGAGTTATTGGTCGCATGATGGAGCTACCCGCAACTGATTTCGAACGGCTCATTCATTGGTCGGATCTCATCGCGACCGGCTTGGCCAACATGCCACCGCAATTCGAAAGCGAGGTATTGAAGGCAGCTCGCGAGTTCGAAACGTACATCACTGGATGGTTCGCGCGTCGCGAGGCGCAGCCCGGTGAGGATTTACTTACAGCGATCGTTAAAGGCAAGATCGGCGGCCGCCCGCTCGGCGCGAAAGATAAAATTCACGAAGCCTTACTATTACTTGTCGGCGGAGATGAAACAACACGCCATGTCTTAACCGGCGGCGTTGTCGCACTAATGGAACGTCCGGAACAATTAGCCGCATTGCGCAGCGACCCGTCTAGAATTCCGCTGGCGGTTGAGGAAATGTTGAGATGGGCGACGCCGGTTAAAACCTTGGCGCGCAAGGTGAGCGCAAACACAGAGTTAGGCGGCCAACAGCTAAAGGCAGGAGATCGCGTAATTTTACTTTACGAATCGGGTAATCGCGACGAAACGATCTTCCAGCAACCAAACGAATTCGATGTCGCGAGGCAACCTAACCGACATCTAAGCTTCGGCGGCTATGGCCCGCACCATTGTCTCGGCGCACATTTAGCACGCCTTGAAATCCGCGTCATGCTGGAAGAAATGCTTACGCGCTTGCCGAACTTAAAACGTCTCGGCACCCAGCCGCTGCCCAAACGCTTTGGCACCTTTGTTCTTGGTTTAGAGAGCGTGCCGATTGAACTTTAGGTGGTCTGCGTTTCAATTATTCGCGCGCGATTAAATAACCACAGTGATGAATGCCATGGATCCGAAGCGGTCGACTTATTCATAATAGTCTCGACTCACCCATCAGTGGACTCGTCACTGAACCCCGACCAATAATAGACGCACCTTAAATTCGCACGAGGGAAGCATGGGCATAATTCTCGATGAGATGACGCTGAATAATTATCGGACCCAGGAGCGTTGCCGTCGGATGGACACGTTTACCGCGGAAGAAGCGGCGCTGACGTTACACAGCGAAGCGACCGATGTGTTTCGTAACGCCGTGTTCACCGACGGGGAGCAAGTACGGCGGTCGTTTTAGTGACGTTATTACGCACTGCAGAAGAGCGCTCACAATCCATCTTCGATTTCTTGAGATACTGGCACGCCATTGCTCTAAGGCTAAGCGGACAACCGCAAGAGAAGCGCAACCATGGCATGCTCGCAGTTCGGTATCTTCGTAGCTGCGCGTCACGTTCCGATAGCCGTATATCACTATGACACAACGACAATTTCTCATCCTATCAGCTGGATTAGTACTGTTCGCCTTCGCCGTTCGCGAATGGCATATCTTGGCGAGCGTTCTACCAAACCCAACACAAGGTGACATCTCGAGCTATCTGAACTATGCGCTAAACATGGCATGGGAAGGCGTTTTCACCAAGGCAGGGAATGGCGAACCGATAGTACCCGATGCTTACCGTAGCCCGGGATATCCAATATTTCTTCTCGGCGTATATAAACTTACAGGATTGGACGGTTGGTACCCTGCGGTCTATCAAGCTCAAGCGGTCGTGGGCACGCTGACTGTCGGCGGTGTAATCCTATTAGCCCGGCAATGGCTGTCTTATCACTGGGCACTTGTCGCAGGTGGCTTGCTTGCGGTGTGGCCACATCACATCGTCGCGACCAACGCGATGCTAATTGAAATCGTGTTCGGATTTATGATCGTAGCGGCGTTATTACTAGCTGCCGAGGGATTGTCGCGCCGATCAATGGGTTGGAGTATGAGCGCGGGGGTCGCGTTTGGTTGTGGCTACCTTATAAATCCCGTAATGGCATTTTTCCCGTTGGCCTTGCTTATTGTGTTTTGGCGAAATCGAGAATCC
>CAWLAW010000473.1:0-3371 GCA_963854885.1 Gammaproteobacteria bacterium
TTTTTCGGCGGTCAAGGACGGTTATTCAAAACGGTATTATTACCGCTACCGCATCGTCGTGATGTCGAAAGTTCGACGATTCATGGAGGTTTTGTTGAATTTCCGTCATTACCGTTCGATCTGCAACAGATAAGTAATCGTCACAGAATGTTAACTCTTTAGAATTCATATAGTTATAATTTTGGCACGGAACCTGCTCTGGTAATAACACATAGAGTCCCTCTCGAGGATAGATAAGATGCCCAGCATGCAAAAACAACGTGGATTTACCTTAGTAGAAATAGCCATCGTACTTGTCATTATCGGCTTGTTACTGGGTGGCATTCTCAAAGGCCAAGAGTTAATCACCAGCGCGCGTGTGCGCAATATCGCCGATCAGAATTCCGGCGTTCAGGCCGCTTACTATGGATTCATCGATCGCTATCGGCAAGTGCCAGGCGATTGGAACGATACGAATGCCGCTCAGGCAATTCCCGGGGTCATTACTGGCGGCGACGACAGTGGTCGGCTCGATGGATCACCCGCGTGGACCGAGGCCTTGGCGTTATGGGAACAATTGTCTAAATCCGGATTCATCCAGGGAAACTATCCCGGTGGGTCGACGCAACCGACATCGGCTTCCAACAGCGCGCCGCGCAACGCATTCAATGGCTATCTCTTCCTCTTTAGAACGGCCGATTATGACGACCCGGGAACCGCGGTCGATCGGCTTAACCTCGTTTTAGGTTCGGGAATTCCGGTCAACGTGCTTCGCGAACTCGATCTGAAAGTAGATGACGGCTTGCCAGAGTCCGGTGTCATGCGCCATGCAGTCGCTTCCGGCGCAGAGTTCTCGACCCTTGGGCAATCCGATGCAGGATGTGTTGATGCCACGGGGGCGACGACGATTTGGGATATCGCAGGGAACGAGCAACTGTGTAATGCCGTCTACCTTTATTGAACGATCAATACTAGATGCGATGGATCACGGCCCGCAAATCGCGGGCCGTTCTGTTTTTGCCGAGTGTTAAGCCGCTAAATCAGATACTAAAACAATGTCTGCACCACTAAGCCTTAGGTCGGTATCAAAACGATATTCGAAGAGAGAAATACTTCGGCGCGTCGATATTGAACTAAGCGTCGGCGATACCGTTGCTCTGATGGGAATCAACGGCGCAGGAAAATCGACTTTGCTAAAGTCGCTGCTCAATTTAACCAGCATAGACTCGGGCCAGATAGAAATATTCGGCGTCGATCATTTGCTTACCGAGTCGCGATCGCAACTTAGTTATTTGGCCGAGAATTTTATCGCCCCGTATTTCGCGACGGGTAGTGATTACGTGCACTACATTGCGCAACTTCACGACGCCGACCTTAATCCCGCCGTAATTCGACAAGAATGTCTCGATCTCGAGTTCGAACCAGACGCGTTAAACCGGCCGGCTAAAGAATACTCGAAGGGCATGATGCAGAAATTGGGATTGATCGGTTGTTTGCTCACGAAACGCAAGCTGATCGTTTTGGACGAACCGATGAGTGGGCTGGATCCGAAGGCCCGAGCATTGTTTAAAAACAGATTATTGAAACTCAAAGAGTCCGCGACGACGTGTTTTTTTAGCACACACCAACTTGATGATATCGCTTCGGTAGCCGACAAAGTGGCAATTTTTCATGGGGGGAAAATCGAGTTTTTCGGCTCTGCGGACGATTTTACGGCGGCTTTTGCTGGCGACTCACTTGAGCAATCGTTTTTACATTGCGTCGAGAATGTCGACTGACTTAGGGTTGCACGAAAGCACATAAAGAAACGACCAGCCCGGCCGTTAACTTAGACTTGTTGAACTAAATCTAGTTGCGGCGAGATGTCTCGACCGCACTCGAAGCTGGGCCATGATTGAACTCCATCCCGAACTCGCGCGCTCGATCGTCAACGGTCTGCCGATTGGCGTGGCCGTTATTGATCCGAATGGTCGAGTTGTATGGGGCAATGCAGTGCTCAGTGATCTGCTGGAAACCGCAATTGCGGACATTATCGGTTGCAGCGCCAACTCCTTGCAGTTGCCGCTGCCAAAACCAGATCAAACGAGCGGCGAGCAGGCATTTCAAGTTAACGAGCGGGCCAGTCTTTTGAGTATTTCGCGATCTCTCGACGGATCGAATCCCGGTGGTCAAACCTTGCTCGTGATTGATCGTGAAAATGCAATCGATTGGTTTTTCGACGCACTTGCCACGGGAAGTTTCGATGGATCGGCGGCCTCGCGATTTTTGTCACGCAACGCGTTATCGGGGCGACTGCAAATTGAGATTTCGTGCTCCAGACGTTATGGGAATCCGTTGTCTTGTTTAGTCATACACCTAGAGTTCTCCGATCTTGTGTCAGCGGAACAACATCAAACAGTTAACGACCAAATTGCAGCAATCCTAATCGAACAGCTCCGCTGGGTGGACGTACTGGGCCAATGGTCACCGAATAGTTTGGTGGTGGTGCTACCGGAGACGGTCGAAAACGCGGCGTTGTGCCTCTCGGCTAAGGTTGCAGAAGCGCTGAGGGCTACGGTGGGTCCGCAGGCGCCGCATATTGGAATTAGTGTGGGAGCTAGTACGTGGCGCAAAGGTGATGATGGAGAGCGGTTGATCCGCCGCGCTGATTTCAGCGCGCGTCGACAAGTTGGTAGTACAACGCGGACGCTACGGTTTTAGGCTCCTGCGCGCGCTTCTATAATTTCGAAATTGTGGGTAATGACGGCAGTTTTCGCCAGCATGATCGATGCGGAACAATATTTTTCGGCCGACAAATTCACAGCACGCTCTACTTGCTTACGCTTCAGGTTCCGTCCGGTCACGACAAAGTGCACATGAATGCGGGTAAATACTTGCGGAACCTCCTCGGCACGCTCCGCTTCGAGTTCGGTTTGGCAGTCGAGGATGTCTTGGCGAGATTTTTTCAAAATCGTCATAACATCAAAACTCGTGCAAGCGCCGAGTCCCATCAGGACAAGTTCCATCGGGCGAATGCCAGCGTTTTCGCCGCCGCCAGACGGTGGTCCGTCGATGACGACACTGTGGCCGCTGCCGGATTGGCCGACAAACATGACGTTATCGACCCATTTAATAGTTGCGCGCATACTCTGCCTTATAGCCGGGGTATCTCGAGCGCCTTAACGTCGAGATTTGGGCATGAACGTGTGGATTAAAATGAACAAAATTCGTATCTTACGAAATCTCCCTATAATATACTCGAGAAGATAATTAATCGCTTAACTCCGCAGCCTGAAATATTACAAGCGGAGAGCCATGAAGAGGGTAGTTGTATGAATACCGCGCAGTCCTTCCAACCGACCGACGATGACGCGATCCAACGATTTTTGGAACATTGCCACCGCAAGTAATAT
>CAWLAW010000474.1:0-3367 GCA_963854885.1 Gammaproteobacteria bacterium
TTCATCGTATTCTTCGTCTTGCGCGACGGTGAATACTTGTGTGGTCCCGCTCTTGCCAGCCATTTGATAAGGCGCACCCAAACCTGCGGCGCGTGCCGTCCCGGTTGGACTTTGGATGACGTCATGCATGGCCGCAATGATGTTGTCCCAATAAAATTCGTTTTCAATTTGAACGTTCGGTTGTCGTTCTGGTGCCATGATCGTTCGCTTTCCTGTGATAGGGTCTTCAAACGCGGCAAGCATGTGTGGTTTGAAGCGTTCCCCTCGCATTGCGAGTGCGGCAGTTGCGTTCGCTAGCTGCAATGGTGTGGCGAGCATGTAACCTTGGCCGATCGACGCAATGATGGTTTCTCCTGGGAACCAAACCTGATTGGCACGATCGGAAAAGGCGGAGCGCTTCCATGCGCGTGACGGAACAAGTCCTTGCGATTCGCCGGCCATGTCCAGACCGGTGGCGTGGCCAAGTCCAAACTGGTTAAGATATTGATGCATCGTATCGATGCCAATGTCTCGACTAATCTCATAAAAATAAACGTCGCAAGATTGGGAGATCGCGTCATGCAAGTCGACTTCACCGTGACCTGCCGGCTTCCAGTCGCGGTAACGATGCGAGCTGCCCGGTAAACTGTACCATCCGATACAGAAGGAGCGCCGAGTAAGATTGGTAGCGCCGACTTCAAGTGCCGCAAGCGATAACATGGGCTTAATTGTGGAGCCGGGCGGGTAACTGCCGCGGACTGCGCGATTGAACAACGGACGTCCTTCGTCGTTTTGGAGCGCGCTGTACTCGCTCGCGCTCATGCCAGTGGCGAATGCATTGGGATCGAAGCTAGGCGCACTCACCAAAGCCAAAATCTCACCATTTGTCGGATCGACGGCAACAATCGCGCCGAGGCGACCTTTAAGCGCTTTGCTCGCGGCTTTTTGTACGTCGAGATCGATGCTTAAATATAGATTGGCGCCCGGCTGTGCAGTTTTATTTTTTGGCAAGGAGTCAGAAAATTTCCGTATTTCTGCGGGTATTCGTCGGCCAAGCGCATTGGTGACGACCCGTTGAAATCCGACGTCTCCGTGCAACATTTTTTCATTGAAATGTTCCGCTCCCGTTTTGCCCGTGTGCGACGTACCCGCATACGCCGCGCCATCCAGTCGCTGTAAATCAGCAGAACTAAGCGCACCGACGTAACCGATTGCGTGAGCAACAACGTCGCCGTCGGGGTAGTGGCGCACGAGCCGTGGTTGTAGATCAATCCCGGGAAACCGGGGTCTTTGCACGGCGAATTTGGCGATTTCGTCTTCGCTCAAACGAAAACGAAGGGTAATCGGCTTAAACCGCGATCCCGACTTGCTCAGGCCGTTGAGGCGCGAAATATCTCCTTCTTCGATGAGGCCAATGCGCGCCAGCCGCGCGAAGGTGTCGTCAAGGTCTGGTACTTGCTCTGGAATGAGTTCCAGTTGATAAGCCGGCAAGTTTTCGGCTAACACGCGGCCGCGACGGTCAAAGATCAGTCCGCGCGTTGGCGCAATCGCCTCAATCCGTATCCGATTTCCCTGCGATTTCGCAGCAAACAATTCGTGGTCGTAAATTTGTAATTGAATCAAACGCGCAATGACAATCCCAAGCAACAAAATTCCTACGATGGAACAAAGAATCACACGCGCCACGAAATGCTGTGCCTCAGAGTGATGATCTTTGATCGGCGCGAACAGACTCAACGCTATCTCCGAACCCGTTGGTATATTCCGGCCAGTATGACTGCCAGAATTGGCCATACCAATGTGCCACTGATAACCGGTCCCCAGTACGTTTCGGCTGGCGCGTTGACGCCAACAACGCCGTTAATCCAAAACAGAATAAATTGGTGCAGCGCTAGTAGAGCGAAGACCGTCGCTAGAAATTGCAGCTTCGGAAATACTCTAAGCTGCAAGTGAAATTTCACAGTAATGTAAACGATCAGGATTAAGGCGAGTGCGTGCTGACCGAGTAATGTCCCTTGCGCCACATCGAGAACGACCCCGACAATCCAGGCACTGCCGACACTGTAGTTCTGAGGTAAGGTCATGGACCAGTATATAAGGGTCAATACAACGAAGTCTGGACGATAGGGCTCGGCCCAACCCGGCAGCGGGGTAATCATCAATATTAAAGCGACAATAAATGTCATGATAATAGGTAATGTGCGGCTTGCCGGGTGTTCACTCATTGCTTTGTTCTTCTGCTTCCTCGTCAACGCTATCGCTTGCCTCAGCGGGTGTGACTTCAAATGATTCTTCGTTTTCTTGAGGCGCCGACCAAATCAGCATGACTTCTCTGACCTGATTCAGCGAGGCGACTGGTGTGGCAGTGACTGATGCGAACGGTTCTTGCGGAATTCGTATCACGGAGTCTACGATGGCAACCGGATAACCGGCCGGAAATGCGCCACCTCGACCGGATGTCACGAGTAGATCACCGGGCTCTATGTCCGCATTATTTGGCAAGAAGGGTAGGTCGAGTTTGTCGAATTCTCCGGTGCCGCGTGCAATTGTGCGCAGTCCGTTGCGATTAATCTCGACGGGTAGCGCGTGGCCTGGGTCGCTTATCAGCAGACACTGTGACGAAAGCACTCCCGCTTCGATGATTTGTCCAATGACACCATTTGCATCGATCACCACCTGGCCGTCAT
The DNA here is from genome assembly GCA_963854885.1 of Gammaproteobacteria bacterium. Taxonomy (GTDB): domain Bacteria; phylum Pseudomonadota; class Gammaproteobacteria; genus UBA11873. The sequence continues at coordinate 2,667 of CAWLAW010000474.1, forward strand.
AAACGTTGTCGACGCTACCTTTGTCGACGACCAACAAATGTTGAAATGGATCGGAACTAACCGAGAGAATTTCCGCGACGCGGACCTGCTCGCGCACCGTGGCTCGCGCTTCAAGCATCGTTCTCAAGCGAGCATTTTCGGCCTCTAAGGATGAATATCGCTGCAGTTTGGCCTGGGTCAGCAGTCGTTCGATATTCAGGCGTGCGTTTTCAAGGTGCAGCTCGTTGCGGCTCGCAGTCGTATCAACCACCCATCGCCATACTGATGCCGGAGCATCGACGATCACCCGCAACGGGTATACCGTGACGCCAAGCGCCTTGCGCACGGCGTCAAGATGATTGTCGCGATGATCGATGACCAGCAGCAGTAGGCTGAGTCCGGCAAGCAACAGAAATCGCAGACCGAGCGCTGGAGAAAGCGGGGAGTGAAACTGTTTGTTAGATTTTGCGGCGGCCATTAGCGCTGTATGTTCGCATAATGGGGAACGATAATCAGAGGTTCTCGGGTCGTCTTTATTTAAGCGCAAACACCGCTGGACCGTGCTCGTCGATCAATTCGATCACGCGTCCGCCGCCGCGGGCCACGCAAGTCAAGGGATCGTCTGCGATAACCACTGGTAGGCCGGTTTCTTCCATGAGGAGCTTGTCGAAATCACGCAGCATTGCGCCACCGCCGGTCAAGACGATGCCTCGTTCGGCAAC
>CAWLAW010000475.1:0-3363 GCA_963854885.1 Gammaproteobacteria bacterium
CATAATAACTAACTAAGGTCATAAGCAGCCAATCGTGTGGCAATACGGCATAATCCTGGCGCGGTTATAATTGTATTGTCGATTTTGGTATTAAAACTGCCGATGGCCGTCCGGACACCGAAACTATTGCTCGATTACGGCACTGTCGCTGTCCATCGACTGGATCGACCCTGTCAATCTGAGCAATTGCTCCGTTAAATTAAGGACTGCAATTCAGCATGCGTCGAAGTACGCAGCGACTATTTAAGAGAGGATTGAATGCGATGTCGAAGACCAATGTGACGTCTGGTAAGACACAAGAATATTTCGAGCGATATATGAGTGGTGTCGAGAAACGTAATCCAGGCGAGCCAGAATTCGTGCAAGCGGTCTACGAGGTCGCGGCTTCGATATTTCCATTTATTGCAGACAAGCCCATTTATCACGAAATGCAAATATTGGAACGTATGGCAGAACCGGAACGAGTCATTTCGTTTCGCGTGCCATGGACGGACGACAACGGGAACATCCGTACGAATCGCGGTTGGCGCGTTCAGTTCAACAGCGCTATCGGCCCTTACAAGGGCGGCATCCGCTTCCACCCGTCAGTAAACCAGAGCATCCTAAAATTTCTGGGGTTCGAGCAGACCTTCAAAAATAGCCTGACAGGACTGCCGATGGGCGGCGGCAAGGGTGGCGCGAACTTCAATCCCAAGGGCAAGTCGGACCTCGAAATCATGCGTTTCTGTCAAAGCTTCATGACCGAGTTGTATCGCCACATCGGCGAAAACACCGACGTACCGGCCGGCGACATCGGGGTTGGCGGTCGTGAAATTGGTTACATGTTTGGCCAGTACAAACGCATCACTAATCGATTCGTCGGCATTCTCACTGGCAAAGGTATTTCATACGGTGGATCCAAAATACGCACCGAGGCAACCGGGTACGGCGCTGTGCTCTTCGCACGAGACATGCTCGAACACGTTGGGAATTCAATGGAGGGTAAAACAGCCCTCATTTCCGGGTCGGGAAACGTTGCGACGCACGCGGCTGAAAAGATCCTACAATTGGGCGGCAGGCCGCTAACGATGTCAGATTCGGGCGGCTTTATTCATTGCACGGACGGATTCACTCAGGAACAAATTGAATGGATCCAAGAGTTGAAAGACGTACGCCGCGGCCGCGTCGCCGAGGCCGCAGAGGAGTTTCCCAATATTAGCTTTCATGCGGACCAACGGCCTTGGGGTGTCGCCGGAGACCTCGCGATCCCGTCTGCCACACAAAACGAAGTCAACGCCGAAGATGCCGCTAGGATGGTCGCCAATGGAATTAAATTGGTCGCAGAAGCCGCCAACATGCCCTGCGAGCTGGCAGCGGTTGAGACATTTACAGCGGCCGGCGTGATGTTCGGTCCGGCCAAGGCCGTTAATGCCGGTGGGGTTGGGGTATCCGGACTAGAGATGAGTCAAAACAGCGCCCGAATTGCCTGGGATGAGGACCATCTGGCAAACCTGCTGGAAACCATGATGAAGGAGATACACGACAGCTGCGTCGAATATGGCGGCGAACCAGGCGGCAAAATCAATTATCTCAAGGGTGCGAATGTAGCTGGGTTTGTAAAAGTTGCCGATGCCATGTTGGCATATGGTCACGTGTAAAACCGATTCTTCAATGACTACGTGGAACGGCAGTTACCCATATTATCTGCGGAATTAGTCGAACCGATCGGCGCTGCGCCAAACAACCGTGCGCCGATTGAATTCGAATCAGATTCTAGTATTCGTCCAGAGATTAAATCTGCCAAGCGAAACGAACCGAAAAAAGCTTCTCCGCAGCGAGTAAAAATTGCCCGACTTTATGCGCCGGAGGCTTTTGATTCGACGCGATTGCGCCCCGCTTGTTTCGCGCGGTAGAGAAAACGATCGGCTTCTTCGAGGAGTTCATCAGCGGTTTCGAAGCGGGATTCTGATTCTGCCACGCCGACGGATATCGTTACGTCGACCAAGTAGTCTCGTCGCGAACGTTTGCATTTAAACGGCGATTCTTCCACCGCGCGGCGTATGCGCTCGGCGAGCATGGTGGCGACTTCGACGCTTGTTTCGCGGAGTAAACAAGTAAACTCTTCGCCGCCGTAGCGGGCAAAAATATCTTCGGTTCTCGTCGCACCTAAGCACCGCTCTGCAAGTTCGCGAAGAATTTGGTCGCCGACCAAATGGCCGTACTTGTCATTAATTTGTTTAAAATGATCGATATCGACAAAGATCACGCAGAGTGGTTTTTCGTGACGTTTATGCCACGCAAATTCGACCGCCATTTGATCGCGCAAAAAGCGCCCGTTGAATACACCTGTTAGGTGATCCTGAGTGGCGGACTCGTAGAGGTAGGTTGCATACTCTTCCTCGATCGTGTCACGAAATTCAAACTTAAAAATTGTGTCCGAACCAAACATCAGACGCTCGCCGCCCTCGAGCTTAGAAATGGCCTGCAGTTCACCGTCAACGCTTGTACCGTTCGTTGACCCAAGATCCTCGGCCACAACCGTACCGTCAGGGGTGCAAATAAATAACGTATGCCTGCGACTAACGCCATCATCATCGATGACAACGTCGCAATCTGGCGCGCGTCCAATGATCAGGCGGCCGGCGCCGAGCCGATAGGTTCGCCCAACATGGAGACCGTTAAGCGCCGTGAGATACGCGTTCCGAGCAGCAGGTTCGGCAGCTTTTGCCGTGGTGAATTCACGCATGTTGGTAGTCTGGTTCAATGGACTAGTTGGAACGGTCGGACGAGACGTCATCAAAAATTCCTTAGAAGCAATACGAGTCGGGTAGTGCCGGGTGCCATACTATAGCGGCGCCAAACAAGTCTGGTTAAGAATCGACGCTCGGTTTCCGGTAATAATCCGATTATTGGCGCTAAATTCACTGATTATCAGTCGGAATCGATCATCGCGACGCTGGAATCACAGCAGCTCCCGTGTGCAGTTGATGCCGGGCCGGATTGTTTGAACAGAGATCGCGCGCTACGATGTGTCCCGCTTTCCAATTGAGCGGTTTGGGGAAACACCACCATGCATTTTGGAATTTTCCAGTCCGCGCAATGGCCAATGGGCAGCAACCAGCGCGAGCAATTGCTCAATGCGGCTGAACAAAGCGTTCTCGCGGAGGCGTTGGGATTCCAGTCTGTGTTCATGACTGAACATCATTTCTCGCGCCACGGAATTGTCTCAGACAATCTAGCCATGCTCGCCTACATTGCGGCAAAAACGTCACGCATCCGCCTGGGTACGGCGGTCAGTGTCTTGCCGCTGCATAATCCTATGCGTCTTGCAGAATCGGTTGCACTCGTCGATTTGTTGTCGAACGGCCGGGTGGATTTCGGCAT
>CAWLAW010000476.1:0-3355 GCA_963854885.1 Gammaproteobacteria bacterium
AGCCGCGACGACATTCAGCCATCTACCCGCAAAGCACGCAAACAAAATTACCATTTTGTCGATTTTCACGGACACTCCGGCTGCTTCCCGAATGTCACCTGGCAGCTAAGAAAGTCGTATATATTGGAAGGGCGGCCGAAGCGAGCAAGTCACCCGATAGGGCGCCGATATTTCTACATCGACGCGCAAACGATGTTTCCAATCTTTGGCAAAATTTACGATAAGGCAGACGTGTTGTGGAAATATCTCATCGGTGGACTTGCGCATCCCGATACGCACCTCCCTGGAAATCGCGGCAGCGGCGTACCGATGTTCGACAGCTCTAGCGTCATTGACGTGCAAAGTAAGCACTGCACAGCAATCCAGCTCATGACATTGACGAACTTAAAGAGTGTTAAGCGTAAAGAGTTCGACCCATCGTCGCTGAACGTCGGCGCACGATAGTCCGCGAGGCTTGATATTGTCCGCGAATTGCTAGTAAATCCTAATCTTATTGGGGATAGTCGACGATAAAGATTACTCGTCGGACATAGGTTAGTTCTTAAGGCCAAGGCTCGCTATTTGAATAAGACTAACCACAAAGAACACAAAGAAAATTTATCTTCCGAAATTTTCAGTTAGTACCTCTGTGTTCTTCGTGGTTTATTTGCAGCCCTTACTAAGGACTGCGGTTCGGCTCGACGCTTTCAGATCATCGTATGATTCGTCGTATTAAACGTTTTGAAGTACAACCAAATGAGGCACCAACATAATGGCGAGTAAAGAAGCGAATGCAATTAACGAGCTGTACGGTCGATGGCTGGAACAAATGGCCGCGAACCCAGACATGTCGCTGGAGGAAACTCGAGCAATCTTTGACACCTGGGGTGATATAACCGGAGAACCAGGCGGCGTTGATTACATTGAGGAAGATTGCGACGGGGTGCCGTGTATGTGGGCTGCGCCCAAAGGCGCTACGAACGATAGAGTGCTGATTTGCACGCACGGTGGTGGCTATGTCACCGGTTCCATGTATACCCATCGAAAAATGTTTGGCCACCTGGCAAAAGCCACTGGCTGTCGCGCCCTGATCCTGCATTATCGGCGCGCACCGGAGGATACGCATCCGGCGCAAGTCGAGGATGCGGTAAAAGTATATGAATGGTTATTGGCGCAGGGTATTAAACCCGAACACATCGCGACGACTGGGGATTCCGCGGGCGGCGCGTTGTGCACGACAATGCTATTAGCCGCACGCGATAAAGGGCTGCCAGCACCCGCGGCTTGTATGCCAATGTCGCCGTACTACGATATGGAATTTACCGGCGAATCCATGGTGACAAACGCAGAAAATGATGCGCTCGTGAGCAAAGAGATAGCGTCGAACATGGCGTCTACGTTTCTCGGTGGCGCGTCGCCTAAAGACCCCTTGGCGAATCCATTTTATGCGGATCTGAAAGGACTTCCACCAATGTATATCCAAGTCGGCGGGCACGAAGCGCTGCTCGATGACTCCGTTCGTTTCGAACAAAAAGCCAAGGCCGAGGGTATCGAAATCAAACTCGATATTTATCCTGAGATGCAGCACGTTTTTCAATTCATGGTGGGTTTTGCTCCGGAAGCGAACGACGCGGTGCAAAAATTGGCCGAGTGGGTGCGTCCAAAACTAGGTCTCACCTAACATTCATGCGGCGAACGCGACGGCCCGCATTCGCGGGCCGTTTGCGTTACCGCGGCCCGACAACCTGCGACTGTTAGTTATTAGAACCTTGGAATATTTAAGCGATGACTGATCACACGAACTTTATTGGTAATATTTTTAGCCTGGTCGGGAAACGAGTCTTGCTGACGGGCGCGTCGAGTGGTTTGGGTCGACGTTTTGCGCCGACCTTGGCGCGCGCCGGTGCGCACGTCGTGCTGGCCTCGCGCAACGTCGCGAAGATGCAAGAAGTCGCGAATACCATCACTGAATTCGGCGGCAGTAGTGAAGTCGTCGCACTCGACGTCCGCTCGCGCGAAGCGATCCGAAGCTGCATCAATGACTTGGAATCGGTCGGCCCGTTAGATGTTCTGGTAAACAATGCCGGAATCGCGGTGGTCAAATCCCCGCAGCACCTCAGCGACGATGATTGGGATTCAGTTTACGAGACGAATCTCCGCGGCGCCTGGGTGCTTGCGCAAGAAATGATCAAGCGGCGGCTGGCCGATGATCGCGAATGTAGCATTATCAATATCGCCTCGGTTCTCGGCATACGTGGCATTGGCCATGTCGCGCCTTACGCGGCGGCTAAAGCCGGTTTGATCAATCTGGGCCGAGATCTGTGCACAGATTTAGCCAACAAAGGGATCCGCATTAACGCGATCGCACCCGGATATATCGAAACGGAAATGAATCAGGATTGGTTGAAAACTGATGGTGGCGAACGTTTACGCAAAAAGATTCCGGCTAAGCGGTTCGGTAAACCTGGGGATCTCGATGGCGCGTTGCTGTACCTCGCATCAGATGCGTCGCGCTACACGAATGCCACGGTACTAACAATTGACGGCGGCTTCGTTAACGCGCTGTAGCGCTTGAAATTAAACGGACGTGGGGCGCAAAAAAGATAGTCGCTGCAGCCGCGTTAGCAACTCCAGATCGGCCTAAGTAGTAGCTGATCGATAGCATCCAAAGTGCTGTTTTAACTTGTCTTTAGACGTTCCTGTTATCAAGACTTGACCCACACACGTGCGCTGACTAACCGGAAGCCCTACGAGTGGCTGCTTTGTATACAACTTTTCCGTGGGTTGCCCGAGATAATAGTGGTAGAGTCTGTACATAACGCAAACACCAGATTGTCGTGCGACAGGGTTTGCGGGGGAGTACAAGTACCCATGGGAACTTGGATTTCCGACTAGCGCCACGTTTAACCGGACCGCGGGCACTCGCTAGCCAATCAGAAACCCTTCCGGTGCAGGTTCCTTTTTCTAGTTTTACTAACGACGGGGAGAACGCAAATGGCACATATCAGAAAGTACGATTTTGATTACAGTCGACGTCACTTTATGGAAAAAACCGCCACAGGTTTTGGCGCTGCCGGAGTTTTAGGCGCGCTCTGGCCAATCATGGCCGAAACGGGCGAAATTAATAACGCCTATCCCGAAGAGTTGTTAAGTATTGAGGCGTACACGAAAGGGAAAATAAATACCGGTGATTGGATTAACGCAGACAACATCGATTTAGTTAAGGACCTTGTCGATGCAGGACTGTATCACGAAGTAAAACAGCAAGGCCGAAAATTCCAAATACAAGCCACCACGACCGACATTACAAAGATGTTTCCGCACGAATATTTAGAGGCGACGCTAAGGAATCAAGGTCGCGCTAAGCTCGATGACG
>CAWLAW010000477.1:0-3349 GCA_963854885.1 Gammaproteobacteria bacterium
TAAGCCTCAGCTAAAAGAGTTAAGGTTGCGGAATCCGACGGAGGCTCGCTCAGGGATGACGGATGCAGCGTTGTAACAACGCCATCCCAATCCCCAGTGGCTGCGTAGGTAAAGGCCAGATAACGCTTCGCGCCATCATGCTTTGGAAATCGAGCAAGAAACGTTGTGAAATCCTCTATGGCTTGAGCGTACTTTTGCGATAAATAGTTTACTAGACCGAATAAAAGTTCCGTTTGCGGAAGCCGCTGGCGTTGTTCTGGCGTAAAAAAACCTAAAGCGTCGACAACTTCTTGGAGCATCAACTGCGCACGCTCACGTTCGCCGTCGCTGATTAGCAACCAGGCCTGCAAGTACAGGCCTTCGAAGTCGTGAGGATTAACGTCACGTAGCAAGGCAATGTCTTTGCTGGCATCGCCCCGCTCCCCCAGGTCGAGGAGCAATGCGGCTCGAGCACCGAGCGCTTTAGTTGCTAGTGGGTCAAGCTGAAGGGCCCTATTGAGGGCCTCCCGAGCTAGTTTTTTCTCACCACTATCTCTGTGATGCATGCCTTTAAGGATCCACGCATCAACCGACGACGGTTCTGCCTCAAGCGCTTGGTCCAGCAGCGACATTGCCAGTCCTTGCCTACCCCTTGCCAATGCTATTCGTGCCTTCCCGACTAACGGTCGCGTATCGCTAGGCAAATGGGAATGCGCTCTCTCATAACTATCAGTTGCATAATTTAAATCGCCGAGCAGTAAGGCCGCGTCTCCGTTGAGTAGCAACAACTCGCCATCAACGGCCGGATCGGATCCTGGGGGGATTATTGCCGTGAGTACTTTTTGCGGTTCAAGCAATTGCAAATATGCTCGTCCTAACGTAGGCAGAATTAGATTTAGATCCCCGCCAAGTGCAAGCCCTTTCTCCAACTCGGTCACTGCCTGGCGAGGGTCATCAAGTTCGAGCAACACCTGCCCGAAAAGCACACGCGCAGGCACATTCATAGGCGTGTTTTTTAGCGCGTTGCGCAGCTCGATCGCCGCCGCGTCGAAATTATCGCTTGCGAAATAGTCGATCGCTAATTCGTAGGAATTTGAAATCGCGAGGCTTTTTGAGCAGAACAGGGAAAGGAACGCCCCTATCGTCACCATCGCGATGCTTTGTTTAATCATGCTCTCGACGGCGAACTCGATCTCACGAACTATCAAAATGCCGCGGCAGTGTTCAATTTCCGCAATTTAATCCGGTCCGACGCTGGCGGATGCAGTGCTGTATCGGCCCCCGATGTACCGTTTGAAGCGGACCTTTACGCGCCGCGATCAGGTGTACGTGGCCGGAACCAGTCGCGCGGATCGGCGCTGTTTAATTTATCCGCCTACGATGGCCAAACCGTATTGTTAACGGTCAACTACGATCGACGCTCGTCGACCCTTCGACGTGGATATATTAACGTCGATAATTTGCGTATCGATGTTGCTTCGACACAAAACGCCGCAGCGACTATTCCCGAACCGTCGACGATATTTTTAATCGGAGCCGCGATGCTTGCTGGTCTCGGATTTAGCGCCTCAACGCGTCATCGATAACGAGACTAATTCGACGGCCGAGCCACAATGCACCGCAATGGCGGCAAGCAATCATCGATAAAGCTCAGAATTACTCAAAAGTACGTCAATATTTCTCACCACTGTCTTATATTTCGCGCCGCCGATTCCTCCATAGCGACGCTCAAATTCCGTGTCAGCAAGATTTTCTTCCAATCCGCTGGTGTCAGGGATCAGCATTTTGTCATTGACGCCGCGCGATAAATTTCGTTGCAAGCCAATAGCAGAGGCATAAGATTCTACTGCGGTTTGGCCGAATCGAGTCCCCGCCTTGTCTGCCGCAAGGTCTTTGAAGCTAAACCCGCTGCCGCCGTCAGCATCGTCAATTTCCTTTACTAATCCAATCGTCTCTGCGACCACGCTGCCGCCCGCTACGGCTAATGCCGCTGAGGTGGCGAAATGCTGAACGAAGTCATGACGCCCATGGATGGTTAAGCGGACCCGCTGCGGTGTGATCCAACTGCTCGCCTGCGGTACCAACGCAGTTAATTTTCGGCCATTGACGTATGCGCCAAGGACTATAATCGCTGCGCCGTTTTCTGCCTCCGCACCCCCATTCAGGGAACGACCATGAACGTTCGAAAAAAGTTCTTCGACTAAATTGGCAAACGTTATCTGCCCGCCGTGCTCTTCGATTATTTGCGCAAGCTGCTTATTGTAGTGACGAAGCTTATCCCGATCCTCGGGCGAAATAATTTGGTTCCTCACCGCATCGACGATGCCTGCTTCCCACGCGTAGGTGACTTCAACGTGCTGCGGATGAATCTCAAATACGCGAATCATGTCATTAGCGTTTTTTGACCGCGACAATTGCTTCAAATATTGCCCACCGATTGCGCTCAAACCTCGAAGTAACGGAGCGGGGATCGCGAGCTGACCAATTTTCAGTTTCTCAATGCTCGCGCCCTGCCCGTCGGACAAAATTTCTAACTCCGAGTTGAGGTAACTTTCAGGCACGAATTTTTTCAAATTTAATGTCGCTGAAAGATTTAATCGATTTTCACTAAGGGTCGTAACTGCGCCGCCTGGCCCGAAACGGTTAAGGATATGATTAAAAACGAGATTCAATTCTTCTGCGTTCACCCGAACCGTTTTGATCTGGCCAGACTCTAACTTCCTCGGATCTTGCTCGTGTACAAGCCGCTTCGCTCGTTCAATATTCGCGGCACTCATTAGCATTTGTGTCGGAACGAGTGGCCGGGTCTCTATTGAAACGACAATCAACGCAATGAGACCGACAGGTACGAGAACGACAAGTACTACGATAAGGCGGAACAACCAACGCATTTGCCAAGTTCCTTAAGTTTCTATTACCCAAATTTGCTGACAATTCATCTGCACGAACAATGTTTGCAGATTCGAGGTAGTGCTTAAGCGCTGTCCACAATTGGACGACACCATATTAACCTTACTATCTCCGCATGAATAAATACCCGTATTGAATGCCACCTTAATTAGCTAAATTTTCCCGACAACAAGTCGCCTGCCTCTGGCACTCGAGCGCGCAGCCCAAGTACTTGAAGGATTCTGAATACTGTTGCCGCGGCGCTCGACATTACCGGGACCTCGATCTTTTTTTGAACGAGACCGAGGGCGGGTAATGATGGCATTTGTACGCATGCCGAAAGCACGACTGCGTCAGCGCTTGATGTGGACAACTTTGAAACAACATCGAGTAAATTCATCGGATCCAACTTACCGACCGCCAAATTGTCCGAGACTTCGAGTGATATCGCGTCGACAACCTCAATGGATTCGTTTTCAAT
>CAWLAW010000478.1:0-3343 GCA_963854885.1 Gammaproteobacteria bacterium
GGCCTCCGCGGAAGCCGTCGGCATCATCGATACGTTGTGCACGAAAACGGTTGAATACGCAAAAACCCGCACCCAGTTTGGCGCCGCCATTGGTAGCTTTCAGGCCTTACAGCACCGCATGGTGGATATGCTCATGGCTGCCCAGCAGTCGCGTTCGATTTTGTATCGCGCTATTTGCGAATATCAGCAAGGTGAGGACTCAGCCATAGCGACGATCGCCGCGATGAAAGCCTTGATCGGTAAGAGCGGACGTTACGTCGGCGAAGAAGCGATCCAACTACACGGCGGGATGGGCATAACCGACGAACTAGACATCGGGCACTACGTGAAACGGCTAATGGTACTCAATCAATTGTTCGGCGATGTGGATAGTTCTGTGCGCGAGTTTAGCGACAGGATGTACGCCGCGTAAGCAGGCGTGTGCGCCCAGATTTCGCGCAGTCCTTTTGACGCGCGCCGACTTTTTGAGCTGAGCGGAAGACCGCGATTACCTTCGCAGTGACACCGTCCTTTCAGCGAAAGGACTTTAAGGGGCTGCGTCAATTCAGCGTTCACATTTTAGACGATAGGGCTAAATTGCTGACCTGATGGCGACCCAATCTACATGATGCAAAAACGCGAAGAATCGCTAACCCGCGAAATCTTGTAGGCTGTAGAGGCCGATCGCGATATGACCCAACAGCGGCTCGCCGACAGCATGGGCGTTGCCCTCGGTTTACCAAATTCGTATTTGCGCCGGTGCATCCGCACAGGCCGTGAAAAGATTAAGCAAACAACCGTAAACCGGTATTTATATTGTTTAACTCCGACGGGTTTCGATAAAAAAATCGCCTGGCAGGGACTACTTCGCGTAGTCTTCAGATTTCTATCGTAGCGCAAGCGAATCACTCGCTATATCACTCAGTTGGGCGGCCGAACGTTCCTTACGCCAAATTATGCTCGGCGGCATCTCTGAATTAGCCGAAATTGCGTCAATTAGAGCGCACGACTTCAATGTTGAAATTGTTGGTGTATTCGAACCACGCCGATCACGGGATACTTTTGTCGGCCGCCCCGTTTGGAATTGCATTACTGCTGAACCACTCGTTGACGCGACGATTTTCACGACCCTGACATCGAGTAACGAAACCTATTGATTGCTTGCACGTAAAAATAGTTCGGAAGGCTTCTTCGATCTGCATGCGTGTTTTATACGCACGAACCACGCGTTTAACCGCAGCACCGGTGGGGAGGTCAATTGAGGTGGCGAGCAACCACGGTTCAGGCTGTGACCGGGCTTGCTCGCGCGAGTAATGTCCACGAGCGTGTTGATCAGTGCTGTTGACATGGTGTGTCGGCCTCGGCGACCTTGTTTCACCCTCACAAACTGGCAATCAATGGGATTGTCATAAGAGAGTCGAGTCTTGGCTGAGCACTTAGGTTGCTTACCCGCTTGGTCGAATAAACGGCGCGCTTGCGCCCAGTTGTCTTCGGTGGTGTCACCCACCATGACGCGCCCTCGGACACGACACACGAAGTCCCAACCTAACGCACTGACGGCGCGCAGCCACGGATTGTGGAAGCCAGCATCGGTCACGATGATGGGGCGAATGCCGGCTCCCAGTATCTCGGTCAAACGTGCAAGAAATTAACGCTCCACCGTGGTTTTCATAAAACGCTCTCGCGGCTGCACTTCCTCGTACACGGTCAACGCACGTCCCGCCATAGCGACCGAAGCCCTAAGTAAATAACGCGTCTTTCCGTCATCCAGGTTCGACCAATCAACACTGAACAATGGACGGGTTGTGCTCCCAATCACTCGCCTCGCCAGCGTTTGGTACAACCCCAGACGCTCACTCAACAGATGCCGGTTCGACAGCAGACGGTCCGCGCGTTTGATCCGGTGTTTCTCAAACGCATCACCGGCAATCCCACGACCCCGCGATGTCACCGTCAACGTTGCACCGTCTAACGCCGTTGAGACCATCGCCACGATCGCTTCACGACGTAACGCATGCATTTGTGGTGTCGCGCTGTTCAACAACTCACGTCCAATCGATAACGCAACCATGGTGTTTTCCAAATGACCAGAAGGGTGTCTCAACCGATCTGGTCATTGAGCGCCATGGTTGTTCATTATTTCTTCTTAAATACTTGAACCCTTTACTTTATTCGTGGGGATTCCTCAGACACGGTCTATACAAAGGTTGCACGCTGATTTGGTCAATGTCCTCAAAATTGTCAGTTTGCACATCGCGATTGATAACGTGAGCAACCGTCAGGCTGAAGCGATTAGAGTATCTCTCAACGAGCAAGTCGGGACGCCTTTCGGTTCGCGAACGATAACTACAGTCTGTACGCTGCGAATCATGACTATTTTATGCTCCGAATTCTGCGGCCCTCGGTCCCGTCTTTACTTTCCACCGCATAACAAACAATTGTTCGTGACATTCGCAAGATCGAGGACGTTTAATACGTTAAGCGCCGACCGCTGATTTTTTGTCACGACGATCCGATTTTTTGCCAGGTGGATTGCGACGCGAGAACTCTAAATACCGTTCAGGCTTATTAATTTACGTACGAGCAAAAGCACCACAATCAGTCGTCACATACTGAATGAACGTGTTAGGCTGCCGCGCGTAATCCTAAACAGATGCGATAGCTAGCGCAACCGCGATTAGCAGACGCTTTAGGGGTAAACAGATTGCTAAAAACCTCGCCAGTCAACTGGACGGCCGATGCCTGTTGCTTCGCGATTATGTCGGTAAGTGAATATAAAATTCACGATGGGAGTCTACTTCGATCGGGTGGGGGCCTGCTATCTTCAATTACGGACTGACGAATGCATTTTAAATTCACGCTACGCAATGCCACGATTTGTTTCCAATACGATTTCTATCGTCATTGGACATTGCTTTGGAGAGTCGCATTGACGCCGTACAGATTACGCTAGCAATACGTCCGTAGCTTGGAATCGGAAAATATAAAAACAGATGAGCAAATTTTGACGCGTCCTGCGATGGGGCTCGGGATTGCTGCAGGCAGATGTTTTATTTCGCAGAGTGACACTTACGTGCATTTCGAATTGTTCTCAATGGCGCAAATAATTAAGGTGCATTCATAAGTTATAAATCGCCCTCTGAAATCAGAGATAGGAAAATTCGATTTGCAGTTGTTGGTTGCGGGCGTATTTCCGAGCGCCATTTTGATGCACTTGAAGAGCATAAAGATCGTTGTGAACTCGTTGCAGTTTGTGACAACGATAAGGACAGTGCACAAATATGCGGCACTCGCCTTGGTGTGGATCACTACGACTCACTGGAATTGCTCCTGGCAGGTTCTCAAGCTGACGTAGTCACACTAT
>CAWLAW010000479.1:0-3342 GCA_963854885.1 Gammaproteobacteria bacterium
AACTACGATACGGCGTCGCACTATCTCAATCCTCGTAACTGATGCCTTTAAAGTAAGAAGGCCGCGTTCTATTCGAAATCGCGGCCTCCCACATCGGCGTAAACTTAATGACTAATCCAGGTTTGCGGTGATGTAATCTATCGCTTGTTGGACGGTAGTGATTTTCTCAGCTTCTTCGTCGGGTATTTCCGTTTTGAATTCTTCTTCCAATGCCATCACCAACTCAACGGTATCGAGCGAATCGGCACCAAGATCGTCGACAAACGACGCCTCATCAGTGACCTCTTCCTCTTTAACGCCTAATTGTTCGATGACGATCTTTTTTACACGTTCTTGAACGCTACTCATGCTTGACCTTCCTCCCAAGTCAACTGCAGCCAAGGCTGCGCGGGTGTTAGTTTAGTGGAAACCAAATATCTTGCAAGCAACCCCCACAAGAATTGCAAAATACATTTTTAAAAACAAATAGTTAACGGACTATTGCCGGGCAGCAGGCGAACTCTGTTGCGATATTTTTGAGTCAACACAGTGCCTTGTTAGGCCATATACATGCCGCCGTTAATGTGCAGCGTTTCTCCAGTAATGTACGCTGCTGAATCCGACGCCAAAAAAACAACTGAGGCGGCGATTTCTTCGGGTAATCCCAGCCGTCCAGCGGGTACTTGCGCCAGCATCATGCAGCGTTGTTCGTCGCTTAGTTTTCTCGTCATGTCCGTATCGATGAACCCCGGCGCAATCGCGTTTACGGTAATGCTTCGATTGGCGATTTCCCGTGCCAGCGATTTCGTGAATCCGATCATACCGGCTTTCGCCGCCGCATAATTCGATTGGCCGGCATTTCCGCTAGAGCCTACCACCGAGCCGATATTTATGATCCTGCCGCTGCGGGCTTTAAGCATGGATCTCACCAACCGCTTGGATAACTTGAACACCGAGGTCAAATTTGCCGCAATTACGTCACTCCATTCGTTATCTTTCATGCGCAATAACAAATTATCCCGGGTAATTCCCGCGTTGTTGACGAGCAAATAAGGTTTCAGTTCAGACTCGTCAAGCCGAGAAGCAAATGCTTCAATAGATGCATCGTCGGTAACATCCAGTAATAGCGCACGGCAATTTTCGTGCGCCGCGCACAAGCTCGATTCGATCTTCGCCAGGCCGGCATCTCCCGTCGCTGTGCCAATCACGTCGTAACCAGCCTCTGCCAGGGCGAGAGCAATGGCATGGCCAATTCCTCGACTCGCGCCCGTCACGACCGCGCATTTTCTCTCAGCCATGGTCTAAATCATTCCTGCCCACGAAATCCTTCAATCACGGATGTTATCCCGTCGCGATCGCTGATTTGATGGGTTTTAATGTTTCTATTGGTTCTTTTTACGAGCGCGGAGAGTACTTTCCCGGGCCCACACTCAATGGTCGTATCGACGTCATTGCTGCCAAAAAATTCAATTGTCTCGCGCCATCGAACCGCCGACGCCATTTGCGCGATGAGGGCAGATCGGATACCTGCCACATCCTCACGCGATTGCGCGTCGACGTTGTGGATTATCGGTATTTTTGGCATTTTAATCTCAATATTCTCAATATGCTGCGCTAAACGATCGGCTGCCGGAAGCATCAAGGCACAATGTACCGGGGCGCTGACGGCGAGAGGGATCACTTTCTTCGCGCCGGCCTTTTTCGCTAGTTCGCAAGCGCGTTCGACTGCCTCGCGATCACCCGTTAAGACGATTTGGCCTGGCGCGTTAATGTTCGCGCATTGTACAACTTGGTCCTGGGCGGCGTCACGACATAGCGGACCGAGAACGTCCTCATCTAAACCCAACACGGCACACACGGCGCTTCTTTCGGCCGGCACCGCTTCTTGCATAAAGCGACCCCGCTCGGCAGCGAGAAAAACGGCATCCTCATACTTAAGTGAACCGGCGCAGACTAGTGCTGAATACTCTCCAAAGCTATGCCCCGCCATAAAGTCTGGGAGTTTGCCGCCACTGGCAAGCCACGCATCCCACGTTACAACGCTCGCGACAAGCATTGCGGGCTGAGTCGTTGTAGTTTGATTTAATCTCGCAACTGGGCCGTTGGCCATTAACTCGCCGATGTCGTAGCCGAGAATTTGATTGGCTAACTCGACGCGTGCGACGGTATTCGGGTAATCGGCCAGTAATTGGGCACACATTCCCACTGACTGAGAACCCTGACCGGGAAATACAAAAGCACGTCTTCCCGGCACTACTTAAGTTCCTGCCAGCAGTTTTTCAATCTGCTCACCAATACGCTCGGGCACTTTGTTTTCAACTTCGGCAACGGCCACGCTAATAGCATTCGAAAATGAGTCGGCATCCGCGCTACCGTGGCTTTTAACCACGATCCCTTTGAGTCCGAGTAGGCTAGCTCCATTATAGCGATCCGGATCAGCGCGATTACGCATCGCAGTTAACGCCGGTTTAACCGCCAAGGCACTTAACTTCGTAAAAATATTGCGACCAAATTCGTCCCGGGCAAACTGCGTTAGCATCCGTGCAACGCCTTCGCTAGCCTTGAGCGCGACGTTACCGACGAACCCATCGCAGACCACCACGTCAACGGTGCTTTTAAAAATATCGTCGCCCTCGACAAACCCGTAGTAATTCAAATCGCTGTTTTCGAGCAGCGACGCAGTTTGTTTAACTCGGTCATTGCCCTTAATTTCTTCTTCGCCGATGTTTAACAATGCCACGGTGGGATTGGGCTTTTGGGCAACTGAAGTCGCGAGTACGGAGCCCATGACCGCGAAACGGAATAATTCTTCTGAACTCGAGTCCACATTCGCACCAAGATCCAGCATATGGGTGCCGCCCGCGATTCCAGGCATAACACCGCAAATTGCCGGCCGATCGATTCCAGGTAGGGTTTTCAATACAAATCGAGCAATCGCCATTAGCGCGCCGGTGTTGCCAGCACTAACAGCAGCTTGGGCTGTTCCATCTTTAACAAGATTGACGGCGTAGCGCATTGACGACTCGCGCTTACTGCGCAGAGCAAAAGATGGTTTATCGTCCATCTCCACTTGCTGGGGGGCGTGATGAACCGTGCAACGTTGGATGACGGCGTCGGGTAACAATTTTAGCTGGGTATTTATCCGGTGTTCATCGCCGACGAGCACCAGCGAGAGATCGGCATGATTTCGCAATGCTTGTGCGGCTGCCGGAATGGTTATCGAGAGGCCGTGATCTCCACCCATAGCGTCCAAGGCGATTGTTATTCCCATCCGGTAACTGCGACGCCCTTATTGTTTTATAATTCTATCGACGCTAAAACGGATGCTTGATTTAGTCGTTATCCGGAATGACTGGTTTGCCG
>CAWLAW010000480.1:0-3339 GCA_963854885.1 Gammaproteobacteria bacterium
CCGACACCTTGAAGCTCACCTATCTTGCAACCCGGACGTAAAATCAGTGTGGCACAAAATTTGAGAATTTATGCGGTTGATCGCACATTTTCGTGCTGAATGTGACCAAAGTTCCGCGGCTCAGCCAAGCAGCCTGTCGAACTTAGGAACAATCTACTCGGCAACTGTCTCCTACGTTGCTCTACCTCCTGCATCCTTGCAGTCGTACGCAAGTGTGAGAGCGGTCCAAATATCTCTAATTTTTGTTCAGCGCATCCGTGCCCTTCACCCCTTTGCGGCTGACGCGAATATTCGTTCCCGACGAATATTTCGTTACAGAGAACCACTATGCCCCTCAGAATCGTAAACATTTGGCCTCGCTCTTCCACTTGCTCGCGACGATGGCCTAATTCCGACAGGCTGCCGGTTATTTCGATCCATTACGATGGCGGGGCGTCGCCGAATTTCTTTACCCTGAAAATCGAGAGCACGGCTGGCGCCGACAAGTCGAATTGTGCATTGAAGAATTGTGCGCTGATGTCGATATATTCCGTATGCTGAACTTCGAGGCTTACCCGTTCGTGCGCCTGCGCCGCCGCCTAATCTTCCTGGCGCTGCTCATCTTAGTCACCGCCTCAGATCGAGGCCTAGCTGATGAATTTGGTACCGGCGTGGCTGCTTATAAAAGCGGCCGTTTCCAAATTGCTCACGAAATATTTTCTCGGCTAGCGCGTACCCGAGACGCCCGCGCTGAATTTGCGCTCGGGCTCTTATACGATAACGGCGAGGGCGTCGATGTGGACCGCGAATTGGCGATAGGTTGGTACGCTAAAAGTGCTGCGCAAGGTTATGCGAAAGGGCAATAGAATCTCGCCTTACTCTATGAGCAAGACGACTCGGTAATTGGCAACCACGCACTCGCCAGAACCTGGTTTATCCGTGCGGCGGAGGCCGGAAATGCTGACGGGGTCGCCTGGCTTCGAAATGCCGCCGACTTAGATGACGCAGACGCGCAATTCCATCTTGGGCGAATGTATCTCCTCGCAAAAGGCGTGCCACGAAATGATGATGAAAGCGTGCGCTGGATTCAACCTGCAGCGCAGACCCAACACCCACAGGCAACGTTCACCTTAGGTGTCCTCTATGAAAGCGCACACGGGGTGACGCGATCTTATCCGGAAGCAGTTAAATGGTACGAACTTGCTGCGCAACTGGGGTCTCATGAGGCAACATACAATCTCGCCCGATTGCATCGCTTAGGGAGAGGCGTTGCGCGGAATATTGAGCGTGCTGAAACCTTATACGTTCAAGCAGCAATAGCCGGCTTAGTAGACGCGCAATTATCGCTAGCGATGTTGTACGAAGCAGGGCAAGGCTGGCCGCACAACTCAAAGAAAGCATTTTATTGGTATCGTCAGGCGGCGCTCGCCGGGCACGCCGATGCGCAGATCAATCTCGCCTATCTTTACGGCCAAGGTTTAGGGGTGGGCAAAGACCTCATTGAATCTTATGCTTGGTACGTGATCGCCGCCAAAGCAGGGCACCACTTGGCAGCGGACAATGTTGCTGTACTAGCGTCGGCCTTAAACTCTCAAGAAATTGATACTGCGAAAATTAGGGCGGCGATGCTGTTCAGCGAAGCGGCCGGATCCCAACAAGGACAATCGGTCGAACGAGAATGTGCCGACACGAAAAAATTTACCGGGGGTTGCATCTCGCTGACAGTTCCTCGCGCGCTGCGTAAAGAGTTCTGTGGTGCACCTAGGCCGATTATTTTTTGTTCTTAACAAGGTATTGCAAATACCGAGCTATGTTTTGACGGCGTAGCTACACGCAATACCAACGAATACGACGGCGCCGTACCAATTGTTGTTCAAAAAAGCCTTAAAACAGTGCTTAGGGTTTCGTCGGTGGATCATTTTTTGTTGGTACAACGCTAGACCGGCACAAGTGATTAGCGCGATTGTATAGGGCCAACCGAGTTCGGCCTGGCGGCCGATAATAGCTAGGCTAAAAATCATTAAGATTTGGAACGCGCCGACGAACTCCCGATCGGCGTCGTCAAATAGTATCGCAGTAGATTTCAACCCAATCTTTATGTCGTCGTCGCGATCGACCATGGCGTACTGCGTATCGTATATCAACGCCCAAAGTACAGCTGTTGCCATGAGCGCCCACGCAATACTCGGCACTTCATAAATTTGGGCTGCAAACGCCATCGGGATCCCCCAACCAAACGCCACGCCAAGAAATATTTGCGGAAGATAGGTGTAGCGTTTCATAAACGGATAAATGATGGCCAAGCCTACGCCCGCGAATGCTAGACGCACAGTCAGATCGTTCATCTGAACAACTAATAATCCGCAGCCTAATATCAACGCCGAAAACAGTATTAACGCTTCTTTCCCCGACACACTACCCGTCGCTAACGGTCGATCCTTAGTACGCTGGACCAAACCGTCAAAATCACGATCGACATAATCGTTGATCACGCAACCCGCCGATCGCATACCGATCGTTCCAAGAATAAAAACTACCAGCACGTCGGCGTCTGGAACTCCGGCGGCCGCTATCCATAGCGCCCATAGCACCGGCCACAAAAGTAGCAGCGTTCCAATCGGGCGGTTCAGCCGCATCAGTTTGGCATAGCTAAGCAATTGGGACTTCGTCATATTCCAGTGCATCGCGTGTCGCTAATTAGTTTCTGTTTAAGGTAGACAAATGCCGTCGCGTTTCATTGCGCGATGATTCCAAATCACGCGGTTCATTCGAGCATCGGTTATCTGGTTTTTCAGCTGTCAGGCAACTGATTTTACACGTTGACGTACTCGAGCCTATCGGTCAGCCATCTCCTGATGATTTGTTCTACTATTTCCGGAGACGTCTCTAAGATTTCATCAGCGCTTTTCTGCACTTGCGGTAATAGTTCGTAATCACGATCGAGATCCGCAATTCGATACTCCGAGTCCCCAGTTTGTTTTGTGCCAAGCATTTCGCCGGCGCCACGCAACAACAAATCCCTCTCGGCTATCACAAATCCGTCGGTTGATTCTCGTATCACCTGAAGTCGTAGTTTTGCAGTTTCGCTTAGCGGCGATTTATACAGGAGTAAACAGTCTGCTGAGGTAGCGCCGCGGCCGACACGACCACGAAGTTGATGCAGCTGGGATAGTCCTAAACGCTCTGCGTTGTCGATGACCATTAAACTTGCGTTCGGTACATCAACCCCGACTTCGATGACCGTCGTCGCGACCAGCAAATCGATTTCGTGTGCGATAAATTGTTGCATGACGGTGGATTTTTCGTTCTCCGACAAACGCCCGTGAATTAGGCCAATGCGTAAATTTGGTAGCGCCTCGG
>CAWLAW010000481.1:0-3337 GCA_963854885.1 Gammaproteobacteria bacterium
ACAAACGAATTTTTAGTTCCGACACGATCGGTATTGCTGCATGGCAACAATCGACCCTATTTTTGACAATTACTTTGGATATTGGTGCGAAAGGAGAGACTCGAACTCTCACGGGTTGCCCCACTGGCACCTAAAGCCAGCGCGTCTACCAATTCCGCCACTTTCGCAAACACTATCCAGCTGTCTGTCCGACATCGCGCACACTCGCACCATGCAAGGTTAGCCCATTGGTGGGCTCGCCGACTCAAAAATCGAAATTTTTGGGAAGAAACCTGCAAGAAACTGTGCCGCTCGTCGCATTTTGCCGCTATCCGCTGTTACAACCGGCAGATCATATGGACGCTCAATTTTTGCATCTATACTCTGCTTAGGAAGATTTAACTACCCAGCGTTAGCCCGCAATGGCGACATTATAATGATTGGCTCGCGGGTTTCATACCCCTTGAGCAGCGCTACAGTCGCGCGGCACTGGTATAATTTATTGCACACCCGGCGAACCTAGATTTAGTGACTAAAGGAGAGAATAACCGATGAATTCATCGATAACTTTAGCCTGTTCGGCACTCTTATTGATTCTCGCATCGCCCCTGAGTTTGGCCATCACGGTGGTAGAGTGCGTTGATGCGGACGGAAATTCGTCATTCCGAGATAAATGTCCTGTCGGTATGGCGATTAAAGGAACGAAAAAACTCCCCGGCAAACGCGCGAACGTTGATGCCAGCCCCACCGCGCAGGACGCGATGCGCGAATTTCCGGTTGTACTATTTACGACACCCGATTGCGAAGCATGCGAACTGGTTCGCGATCAGTTAGACGGCCGGGACGTTGCGTACACCGAAAAAGACGCGACGACTGATCGTGTAATCCAGGGCGAATTAGCGGCAGTCACGGGTGGTGCGCTAACCGTTCCGACAGTCACAGTTGGCACGCAAAAATTTACCGGGTATTCACGCAACGATTTGAAATCCGCGCTTACTGAAGCCGGATACCCTTAAACTTATCGAACCTAAATCGTCATAATAAATAGCGATGGGATTTACCACTGCGGAGGCCGCGGAAGAAGCATTTTATGCGGCGTTTAGTCGATCCGATCACCAAAAATTAATGGCCGTGTGGGCAAACTCGGCAGATATTGTCTGCATTCACCCGCTCGGTCCGAGGCACGTTGGGGTCGAATCGGTCGCGCAAAGTTGGGCACAAATTCTGACTACGGACGAACCGCGAGACTTCAAGTGCCGTGTACTATCTCGCTGGTCCGACGACAACACCGTCGTCCACGTCGTCGACGAAATCATCTCCGTACCGGGATCCGATGCTCGTTTTGCACCTGTACTCGCGACGAATGTGTATCGGAGGATCGCAGATAATTGGTACCTGGTTGCGCATCACGCGAGCATCGACGCGCGGCAAAATATTTCGACCACGGAGGCGCAGACTCGCCATTAAATGCGCCGCGCACGGCGCGCGATGTCACCACGTAGCGACGTTATGTTTAAGGCGTCCTCGTAACGTTGTATGCAGTGACGGGATCGCGTAGCCCACGAACTTTAACCTCACACGGCGCGGTGAAGAAAAAATCGGCTTCATGCTGAGCCTCAGCAGCGATACTTTGGGAAACCACGATCGACAAAGGTTCGGCGCAACCACACAAGCGCGCGGCTAAATTTACCGTTTCGCCGATCACGGAGTAATCCAGATGATTATTCGAACCGATATTGCCCACCAGTGCCGAATCGCAATGGATTCCGATTCCAAGTTCTAGCATGCGTTGATTGCGACCGAGTTCGTCAGATTGGGTGGCATCCATTATCTCAAGCGCACACCGACAGGCTTCTGCAACTCGCTGATCCGAATCGAACACAGCCATAATTCCGTCCCCGGCGAACTTGTCAATGTAGCCACCATGTCGATAGACGCTATCTACTTGCATACCGAGGTGGTTACTCAATACATTGAAAAGCGTCGTCGGTTCGAGTTCTTGACTGAGTTGCGTAAATCCTCTGACGTCGGAAAACATGACGCACACGTCCTGTTCTTCAGGCATTGGCAGAATGCCCGTGATCGAATAGGCCTCCACCATGGTTTGGGTACGGCGGGAGATATATCGATTGAGGTTTTTGCGGACTCTTTCCATCTCCTTCATATAATCCATTTTCTGAAGGTGAGCGGAAAGTCGCGCGTCTAATGTGGTGGGGTTAACCGGTTTCGCAATAGAATCGTCGGCCCGCGCAGCAAATTCCGGGCTAATGGAATTATCGTCTGAGTAGCCCGTCACGCAGATTATCGGGGTCAACTTAGGGCGTTCGAGCGTGCGCAAGCGTCGGCACAATTCCACGCCATCGAGACCCGGCATGTTGAGATCGAGAAGAAATCCGTCGGCGAATTTTTCAACAGTATTGGGCATTAGTGGATCTATAAATCGCCACCGCGTTCGATCACATCAAGCACCCCGACTGGGTAGGTTGAGCTGAACCCACGGAGAATGAGACACTAGAACGATGCGGCGCATTTATCTCAATGCATTCACCATGAACGGCGTCGTTCACCAATCGCCAGGCTTGTGGGTCCGCCCGGAAAACCGTACGACTGACTACAAAAATCTCGATACCTGGATCGACCTCGCGAAATTACTCGAACGAGGGCATTTTGACGCCATGTTTATCGCCGACTCCATCGGTACGAACGACGTTTACAACGGCAACCGGGATGCCGCCATTCGGCGCGCGGCTCATATCCCTATCAATGATCCAATGCTGTTGGTGCCTTCGATGGCGCATGCCACCGACCACCTCGGCTTCGGCTTCACCAGCTCTATTCTGCAATACCACCCGTTCTCGTTTGCGCGCCTGGTTTCAACACTAGATCACCTCACCAACGGGCGTATTGCGTGGAACATCGTGACGTCTTATCTAGATAGCGCAGCGCGAAACTTCGGGCACAGCGGCTTGCTTGAGCACGACGAGCGCTACGCAATGGCCGATGACTACTGTACTGCCTGTTATAAATTGTGGGAGGGCAGCTGGGCTGAGGACGCAGTGATCGTGGACAAGCTAAATGGTATCTATGCAGATCCTGCGAAAGTTTTCGATGTTGATCATGACGGCAAATATTTTCAGGTCCACGGCTGTCACTTGGTCGAACCCTCGCCGCAACGCACACCCGTTCTGTTCCAGGCTGGATCATCTCCACGCGGACAAGCGTTCGCGGCCGAGCATGCTGAATGCGTTTTCTTGTTGGGGCCGACACCCGAGGTTGTCGGTGGCTACATAAAATCCATCCGCGACGCGGCGGCGCAGCGCGGCCGCGAGCGGGATGACATATTGTGCTATGCGTATAT
>CAWLAW010000482.1:0-3333 GCA_963854885.1 Gammaproteobacteria bacterium
AGAACAGCAAACAAATGTTCGCGAGAACCGGCGATTATTTCCCCCTCGACGAACGCCACCGCCGGGGCATTGGTTAAATGCAGCACGATACCGCGATCCGCTTGTTCGAATCGCACATCGAAATCTTCGTACGTTTCGGACAACTTACGCACATCGTCACCGGGAAGACCGCTACTTAAAACCGCGAGCGCACAACGTCGGAATACGTCGTAAATTCGACGATTTTGTGCGGCGCACAAATTATTAACCTCAGTCGCCGACAATAGCGCGAGATGAGTTTCCGGGCGAACAGTAGAAGATTCAATGATTTGCATTAGCTTGCTCGCGGCGCAATCGCCGATTTAATTAGTTAGCACTGACTATTGAAGTCATTTGTCATAATCCTGTAATATTCATTGAAAGATCAGAAGATTAACTGATCATGATAAGATCAATAATTACGATCACGTTGTAACTCACTTAGCTTTTGTGAGCGGATGGGGGTTGATGCAAATGGCCGCAAATATGATGTCCGAGGGATTCACAGACCTGGTCGACGAGCTTAAAATGCTGGAAGATTTTTTCCCGCTACTGGGCTCCGTTGAAGACCCTCAAGATCTAGCCGAGGAAATCCGCGATTTGGAACAGCTGGTAACGAGCGCTGGCGAGCCGCGCGATCAGCATTCAATGCAAGCCCTCGCTGCTCTACAGACTGAACTCGCGCGCAAGCGCGCACTAATCGACGGGTATTAAGAACCTGACAATGCGCCAATTTCCGGTTTTCGCTAAGTGTAGTACGCCGATTCTCAAAAACTAACCAACCCGTCCAGCGTCGGCGGCCAAAATTAGAGCCTCGCACTACGCTGCCGCAAATAGGCGGCAAATTCTTCGCTCAATTCCGGGTGCATCAGTGCGTAGTCTATGGTGGCTTCTAAATAACCCAACTTCGAGCCACAATCATAGCGAGTGCCCGAAAACTCGTAGGCGAGGACCTGTTGCCTCTCCAGCAGCGTCGCGATCGCGTCAGTTAGTTGAATCTCCCCGCCCGCGCCGGATCGGGTATTCTCGAGAACCTGCATAATCTCTCCCGGCAATATGTAGCGGCCGACAACGCCGAGGTTAGACGGAGCGACATCTGGTTTCGGCTTCTCGACGATACTGTGAATTTTCCCGATACCGTCGTCAATCGGCTTTACTTCAACGATCCCATAACGGTCGGTTTCGTCGGCTGGCACGGGTTCGACCGCAACGACCCCGCAATTGAAATGCGAGTAGACCTCAACCATTTGCTTGAGGCATCCTTTTGCACCGCCATCGATTAAGTCGTCGGCTAACAAAACAGCAAAAGGTTCGCGCCCAATCGCGGGTTGCGCGCACAATACTGCGTGCCCTAGACCGAGCGGCTCGGCTTGACGGATATAAATACAGGCAACGTCGGCTGGAAGAATATCCTGCACCAATGACAACATTTCTTGTTTATTATTTTTCTCGAGCTCTGCTTCGAGTTCGTAAGCTTTATCGAAGTGATCGGGTATTGAGCGCTTTGTTCGTCCGATCACAAAAATTAACTCTTTGATCCCTGCCTCAACCGCTTCTTCGGCAGCATACTGAATCAATGGTTTGTCAACGATCGGTAGCATTTCTTTCGGATTCGCTTTCGTTGCCGGGAGAAATCGCGTGCCCATCCCAGCGACCGGAAATACAGCCTTGCGTACAACGGTCATGCCTTATTTCCCTTGAAGGTTAATACGTTCGTGTTGGATTCGTTGGCCTCATGAGCCTGCGTTAGATCGGGAACAGCGTCGACGAGCAATTGCCGAATAGAGTCTTGATCGCCCTGCTCACATGCCACTTTAAATTCTTCAAATAACGCCGCTATGCGTCGACGATCGATCTTTGAGTGCGCGGCAAGCATCAGTTTTTCGTGGGTCGTTGGGGTTAGGTTCTCTTCGGCGTGAAATAGCTCCTCATGGAGTTTTTCTCCCGGCCGTAATCCGCAAAATGCAATAGAGATATCGACCCCAGGTTCACGACCGGAAAGGCGAATCATTTGTTCGGCCAAGTACGCAATGTTTATCGATTCGCCCATTTCCAGTACGAAAATCTCACCGCCCGAGCCTAATGCCGACGCTTGCAATATCAGCTGGCAGGCCTCAGGTATCGTCATGAAAAAACGTGTTGCTTCTGGATGCGTAACTGTCACTGGGCCGCCAGCGCGAATTTGGCGATTGAATAATGGCACAACGCTACCCGCGGAACCGAGAACGTTACCAAATCTAACCGTGATATATCGGGTTTTGGACTCCCCGTTTTTGCTTTCACACATCAACTCAGCAAAGCGCTTCGTCGCACCCATCACGCTGCTCGGCTTTACGGCTTTATCACTAGAAATAAATACGACGCTCTCGCATTGATGCCGTTCGGCAGCTTGAATAAGCTCGCTAGTCCCGAGGATATTGTTCTTCACCGCCGCGCGCGCTTGCGTCTCAAGAATTGGCACGTGCTTATAGGCTGCGGCATGAAACACTAATCGCGGTGAAAATGCCTGAAATAAATCGTCGAGAGCACGCCTATCACACACATCGCCTATGACGCTGTGTAACGCTAAATGCGGAAATTTCTCACGTAATTCACGATCAATTTTGTACAAGTTATATTCGCTGTGGTCGAACACAATGACGCGTGATGCGCCTAGACGCGCAAGTTGGCGACACAATTCTGACCCGATAGATCCGCCGCCGCCTGTCACTAGCACAACCTGACCAACGAGCGCCGACTGAATAGATTGCCAATCCAACTCCACCTTGTCGCGCCCGAGTAGATCATCGATTGATACGTCGCGAATTTCTTGTAGGCCAACGCGTCCGGAAACAATATCTTGGATCCTTGGCAAGGTTCTAAACGGAAGTCCTGTGAGCTCGCAAGTTTCGACAATTTCTTGCATTTGCGCATTACTCGCCGATGGCACAGCAATGATCAGCGAGTCGATGGCGTAGCGACGGGCAATCGAAGGCAAATTAACAATCGGACCCAAAACCGGTACGCCGTGTATCCGCGCCTTTAACAGCGCCGGATCGTCATCGACTAAGCCAACCGGTACGTAAGATCCGTCGCGCAGCATATCGCGAACAAGCATTTCCCCACCCGTACCAGCCCCAACCACAATCACACGTTGTCCGCCGGAAATATTGCGCAGACTGAGCGAATGGTCTTTCATCACACGATAAGCAAGACGCGGCCCGCCGAGCAGGAATATCAAGAATACGGGATACAAGATTAGAATCGAACGAGGGATCCCGTCGAGACGATTATAGACAAACAAGGCTAGCGCTATCAAAACAGAGCCGAGTCCAG
>CAWLAW010000483.1:0-3330 GCA_963854885.1 Gammaproteobacteria bacterium
CGCGGGTAGTTCGTTCGCGTCAATCCCGATGATCCATTTGCCAAACGAATTAGACACCACTATTGCTCCACGACGCCGATCATTCGATGTCGCTCGAGTTAACGGTGTAGCGCAATGTGCGAATGTCGTCCCGCGATAAGCCTGCACCGCGAGCTTTCAGCAAGCGTGAGTTTATTCGTCCCAGTCGAATCAACTTTTCATCTGAAGCGGTCCCATCGGTAGCGCTTTCTGTTCCAGCAAAACCGCTGCCTCGACCCGCTATAGCGGATTCGACTTGCTGGTGGGTCTGCATAAGGTGTTTTATCGCACCATGGACGGTATCGACAATGGCGAACTTTGTGTGCTCGCCATACTTATCGGGATCACTGTGATACACGGTCATGGGCAATGCGAATTTCTACTAATACAACGACTGTCGGGTCGACTATAACGCCACGAAGAATGGCTTATAATTGAAATTGTGTCAATCTCGATACTACGATATTGTCCTACAATCTTGTGTCCATTTAGTGAACTCGACGTTTTTCGGCGCTTCTGATTAGAAATCGCGCCGTCAACCAAACATACCCATTCGATGCGCACTTGAACCCGAAGTGCTAGGCCTTGAGAATAGCCG
Source organism: Gammaproteobacteria bacterium (assembly GCA_963854885.1). GTDB lineage: Bacteria > Pseudomonadota > Gammaproteobacteria > UBA11873. Next base: position 617 of record CAWLAW010000483.1, read on the forward strand.
TCTATTTCGTTCAGTTGGAATCGAATTATGGGAAACTCGACAATAATCAATACTCGCGACTTGGCGCCGATATTACGTTCTGATGACGCTGGCGTCACCGAGCTTATGCTCAATGACCCGAACAAATACAACACCTTGTCCCGAGAAGTCCTCGACACGATGCTATCGATGCTCGCCGACATTGCGAGCGACGATGCTGTGCGCGTCGTCGTTATCGCTGCCCGCGGCAAAGCTTTTTGTAGCGGTCACAATTTGCACCAGATGCAGGCAAATCGCGATAAAAAATATTATGAACAACTACTCACCGATTGTTCGTCCATGATGCAGGCGATCGTAACCTTGCCGCAACCGGTTATAGCGAAAGTACAAGGGATCGCGACGGCGGCCGGTTGCCAGTTAGTCGCGACTTGCGATTTAGCAATTGCGGGCGAGTCGGCAAAATTTGCCACGAACGGAATCAACAACGGGTTGTTTTGTGCCACCCCAGCGGTCGCCGTGAGTCGTACCGTTGCACGAAAACACGCTTTAGAAATGCTTCTCACCGGTGAATTTATGGACGCGCACCGGGCTGCCGAAATCGGCTTGATTAATCGGGTTGTTGCGGACGATACGCTCGATGAGGCTGTTACTGAACTGGCTACGAATCTCGCCGGGAAATCTCAGTATGCATTACGTTTAGGCAAGGCTTCGTTCCAACGGCAACTAACACAGCCTTTGGACGCCGCCTATAGAAGCGCATCAAACGATCTCGTGTGTAACTTAATGTCTGCCGACGGCATTGAAGGCGTCGACGCCTTTTTTGCAAAACGCGAGCCAAACTGGAATAACAATTAAATTCGTTAAAGTGAATAGCTATGAGTGTTAACCAATACGAGAGAGACCTCGATAAAGTCCCGGCAAACCATACGCCATTATCGCCGCTGAGCTATATACAACGAGCGGCGTCGGTCTATCCGAAGCAGCTCTCGGTGGTGCATGGTAAGCGCCGATTTAGTTGGTCGGAAACATTTACACGCTGTAGGCAACTCGCCTCAGCGCTTGAAAAACGCGGTATCGGCTTGAACGATACAGTAGCCGTGCTGGCGACAAATATACCGGCGTTTTATGAAGCGCTAAACGGAGTACCGGCATGCGGCGCGGTGATCAATCCGATCAATATTCGTCTCGACGCTGACGCCATTGCGTTTATCCTCGACCATGGTGAGGCGAAGGTGTTAATCACGGATACTGAATTTGCGCCGGTCGTCAAAGAAGCGCTTGGAAAATGCGCCGCCAATCCCTTGATCATAGATATCGCCGACGACGATGCCCTGTGCCACGACCGGCTTGGGGAGATTGAGTACGAAGAATTCATCGCTGCCGGTGATCCCGATTTCGAGTGGAAGTTGCCGGAAGACGAATGGCAGGCGATCTCGTTGTGCTATACCTCGGGCACGACGGGCAATCCGAAAGGTGTTGTGACCCACCATCGCGGCGCTTACCTAAATTCGATCGGTAATGCCCTGGCATGGACGTTGCCGCAAAATCCTGTCTACTTATGGACCTTACCGATGTTCCACTGCTGCGGGTGGTGCTACCCATGGACCATTGCAATGCAAGGCGGTACGAACGTTTGCCTTCGCCGTGTCGCTGCAGCTGATATATACGCCGCGATAGATGACCACAGTGTCACCCATTTTTGCGGCGCACCGATCGTATTGAATTTTATCGTCAATGCGGAAGCGGACGAACGCCGCGATCTTAAAGAACCTATTAATGTCATGACTGCCGGTGCCGCGCCACCGGCGGCGATCTTAAAATCAATGGCCGATCAAGGATTTAAAGTCACTCACGCGTACGGCCTGACTGAAGTTTATGGCCCTGCCGTGTTCACGGCCCACCAACAGTCCTGGGATTCGCTGTCGTCGCTGGAACTCGCCGAAAAACGAATTCAACAAGGCGTTCGCTACAACGTATTAGAAGATCTTGACGTCATCGATCCCGAAACCATGAAGCCCGTTCCGCGGGACGGCGAAACAATTGGCGAAATCATGTTTAAAGGCAATGTGGTGATGCGCGGCTACCTCAAAAACCCACAGGCAACGAAAGAATCGCTCGCCGATGGCTGGTTCCATTCCGGTGATTTGGGAGTCATGCATCCGGAAAATTACATTCAGCTGAAAGATCGATCCAAGGACATCATCATCTCGGGCGGCGAAAACATCTCGTCCATCGAAGTTGAGGAAGTTTTGTATAAGCACCCGCACGTCCTAGAGGCGGCGGTAGTGGCCCGACCGGACGACAAATGGGGCGAAACACCGTGCGCATTTGTAAATTTGAAACCTTCGGCACCGGACGTTAGTTCCGAAGACCTGATCGCCTATTGCCGCGAAAATATCGCGCGATTCAAAGCGCCGAAAACAGTCGTTTTCCGAGACTTACCGAAAACTTCAACCGGCAAGATCCAAAAGTTTAAATTGCGCGTTCAAGCGGACGAAATGGGGAGTTTGTAGCGTTCTTGTCACACGTTTTTCTGGACTACAGCGTTGGGCGACAGAGACCATCGCGCAGATGGTTTAGTCTTGAAACAACCATGGTGCTTCTACCGCGCGCCGCTTTTCGTAAGCACGAATCGCATCGGCAGATTTTAAGCTGACGGCAATGTCGTCGAGCCCATTGAGCAATCGATGACGCAGGCCGGGATTGAAATCGAATGCGTGCTGGTCGCCTGACGG
>CAWLAW010000484.1:0-3330 GCA_963854885.1 Gammaproteobacteria bacterium
AGAAAATAACTAACAACGTCACCACTCTTAGGCTGAATCTACGCGCCGCACCATGCCCGGAAAAAGCGGCAATCGGCTGCTCCGTGCTGATCTGGCGCCTGGCATGCGCATTCACTCCGCGTACTCGATTCCCGAACGCCGCCAATGTGGGGCCGGCGGCAATTGCAACAAATATTGCCTTTTTTATCGGCGAATTAACGAAATATCCGGCATCGAGAATGTGAAACCCGACTAGGGCGACCGTCAACGTCGACAACCCGATGTGCCATGCGCGCCAGCTGTTGTAACGTATATTTAATCGCAGCCGATAAATAGAACTCACCACGATACCAATCAGTAACACACCCGCTAGCAGCGCCGCCAACATCGACCACGGCGCAGACAATTTGAAATACTCGATCACGGTCCAGTCCGCCAGCAAGATCCCAACTGTGTGAATAAGAACCAGCACAATGGCGAGATACGACATGTCGCGATGAAAGAACAAGATCTCCCGTAAGTGATGCGGATCTCCCGCCAAGCTTGTCCAAACGCGCGGCGCTACGATCGGTACGGAAACAATCAGCCCAGCCGCGAGCATTCCCGCTCCCATTAGTAGGTCCCATAACAATCCGTTTTGCGGTGCGACCGGGGTCACAAACAACAGCACTAGCGGCAGCGACACGCTAACTAAGACACAAGCGATCCATCGCGACGGGACAGCATTACGCTTCGATTGTGTGGGATGTGACAGTTCGGTAGGTGACGATTGGGTGTCACGCCGCGCAAAATCCGTCATTCGCGTTAGCCGAGCGTAATCAATTCAAATCCGTCGCATAGAGGCGTAAGGTCTGCAGCGGTACAATTTCCAATGCACGCTGATGGGTGCGCGTCATGTGCACGCGTGGTGCCGCATTAGCATCGAGCGCTTCGACCCATCGAGCGGCGCACAAGCACCAGCGATCCCCAGGTTGTAACCCTGGGAAGCCAAAATCCGGTTGCGGCGTCGACAGGTCGTTACCTGATTCTTTCGAAAACGCCAAAAATTCCTCAGTGAGTTCCACACAAACGGTGTGTGATCCGTGGTCCTGCGGGCTCGTATTACAACAGCCGTCACGGAAAAACCCGGTCATAGGCGCCGTACCACAGCTTTCTAGTGGTTCGTCATAGACGTTTAATGGCTCGGACATTGTGGAATCATTCATCTGGTAGACGCATCCTCTCGAATTTTAATTGTCACTGTCGCGGCACGATCACGTGTTGCATCGCTTAGTTATGAAATTATCCCACGGATGCCAAACTTTCGCTGATTCTAATGGTCTCAATGGTAATGCTTAGTTTCCCGAAAATACTGACAATATTGTTGCTATGCAGCATGTGCGTCGTTATCAACGCGGGAACCGTTCATCGATGGACGGATAGCCACGGTGTGACGCATTTCTCGGACACCGTTCCGGCTAGCGCGCCAATAGGAATCAGCACGCTTGAGCTCGATAACAATTACCCACCGCTCAGCGATGGCGTTTCAAACTATTATTCAATCGCGAACCAGTGGGCGCGGATGCGCAAGGAACGAGAGGCGAAAAATGAGCTCAGTTTGGTAAAAGATCGACTCCGGACCGAGCGTGCCGCGGCCTTAGCTAGTGCCAAACAGCCAGTCAACGAACCGGCAAGTTCGAATTATTACCCGATCTACGGCAATTCCCGGCGCGATCGCCGAAACGTCGGATTTTCCGATCCCTCGTTCGGCGACGCACACCGAAATACGCGCAGAAGCCAGCATCATGTCCAAGCTAATCATGGGCGTCTCAGAAACTCCTTTCGTGCACCCAATCGCCCGGTCGCGTCACGCGGCGGTCGCAGTCGCGGCGGTTATGGGGCCGGATTGAACTTCAACATCAATTTGCGCTAAATCTGATTTTGCCTACTTCGTGGTCCATTCGCATTTCTGCGCTTTCCACGTAGCGTCGCAAGAGCACTTCCGGACCGTTCGAATAAAGACCTCGCGAGCGTCGTCGTTACCCTATCTTGCACCCACTGACTGTCCCTAACGCCTGAGTAAAGAGCTGTTTAAATTCGACTGGCTGCGGCCGCGAGCAGCGTGGTCGCATGTGCTGACGCCGAACGGTTGTGAATTAAATTATGTTCAAGAAACTACGCATACTATTTCTACTTTACGTGTTGCTACTTGTCGCAATCACGACGTGGTCGACGCGCGAAAGAAATACAGATTGGTCCGAGCCGTTGTGGGTTGTCATTTATCCAATTAATGGCGCAGACAGTGCCATCGTTGAACGATACATCAAGTCCCTCTCAGAGGCGAATTTCGCGCCCATTGAAACACTATTTCGAAACCAGGGCTCAGCTTACGGTTTAGCTATTAAAAACCCGGTCGACGTTCGGCTAGCGCCGCAGGTGTTGTCATCGCCACCCGTCCCGCCAGCGTCCGGCAATCCACTCGCCGTCGCGTATTGGAGTTTACATTTACGTTATTGGGCGTGGCGCAACGACAGTTTCGATGGTCCCAGCGATATTCGACTGTTTGCGGTCTACTATGATCCGGACGAACATCCGAATCTTGCACATTCATTGGGACTACGAAAAGGTTTTCTAGGCGTAGTCAACGGTTACGGTAATAATAAATACGATGGTCGTAACAATGTCGTATTGGCCCATGAAATGTTGCATACGTTAGGGGCATCGGACAAATATCATCCAACAACCAATCAAGCGCTTTTTCCGATCGGTTACGCTGATCCCGAACAAACGCCTTTATACCCACAAACTCACGCGGAGTTAATGGCGGGACGTATCCCTCTGAGTGAAAATAAATCCAAAATGCCGGACACGATTCGAAAAACGCTAATCGGTAACTGGACCGCGTTGGAGATCGGCTGGCTCAGATAGCCGGCAAATTAACCGGTTTTCTTGATCTTCGGAAGCTAAGCGTCGAACCCTGGGCGCACCAGCTCGCGTCGTTCTTTTCGCTCGTACTTAACTGCCGGGGTGTTCTCGATTTCATTGAGTTCGGGCGCGCTAAAACTCGCCTGATGGCGATCGATGCTCACACTATCGTATGCGGTGGAGCGCTGTAGCGGCTGACGTCCGGCAGCCTCGATCATCGAAATCATCAATTCAGGAGACGTCTCTTGGCCGTGTTCCGATCCAGCCGCACGGGTAATGCTTTCGTTCATCAACGTGCCACCGAGATCATTGACCCCGGCATTCAAGCACGCTTTAACACCCTCGTGCCCCATTTTAACCCACGATGCCTGGATATTCGTGATATGCGGATTGAGCACCAAACGAGCAACGGCGTGGACTAATATCGCCTCTCGAAATGTCGGACCT
>CAWLAW010000485.1:0-3329 GCA_963854885.1 Gammaproteobacteria bacterium
GATTGTTCTCCGGGTCTGTGGGACACCTCTGCGGCCGGGCATGTGGACAGTGCGGAGACGTACCTAAATGCCGCGCAGAGAGAATTAAATGAGGAGCTAAGTCTGCCGTACGATACGGTTTTAAAGGAAGTGGCGAAATTGGACGCAAAGTCGACAACGGGGTTCGAGTTTGTGCGCGTGTATCGCTGCGAAACCACGCAAGAACCCGTTCCCGATCCGATTGAAATTAGCGACGGTCGCTGGATCGATGTTAGCTCGTTGACGCATTGGATATCAGACCGGCGGCAAGACTTTACGTCCACATTCCGACAAATTTGCTCCATGCAAAGTATTTTGCAGAATTAGGTCGTGCACCTTGCGCAGCTAAATTCGCTCGTCAAAATTCGAGGTAGGTTCTGATGATACGAATACTTGTGGTCGACGATCAGCGGTTAGTGCGCCGCTGTATCTCAGCTAAGCTAAATTCGACTGATGGCTTCGATGTCGTTGGTGAAGTAGATAGTGGCGAGCGCGCTTGCGCATTTGTCCGGCGCGAGAACATTGACGTTGTATTAATGGATCTCAATATGCCTGGTATTGGCGGTTTGGAGGCAACCCGCCATTTAGTCAATACTGAATCTAATTGCCGCGTGATCGGTTTATCCGTTTATGTTGACGGACCGTATCCGAAGCGTTTTATGGAAGTTGGCGGATCGGGGTATGTCAGCAAGGCAGCAGATACGGAAGAACTAAGCCAAGCAATTCGCAGCGTCGCCGACGGATCGCTATACATTAGTCAGGATGTGGCGCAAAACATCGCATTGGAGCATCCGGGGAGTGGAGATATCGGTGGGTTCGATGCACTTTCAAACCGAGAGATACAAGTCCTGCAAAAAATCAGCGAGGGAATAGATCTCGACGAAATCGCGAAAGTGATGTGTCTAAGCCCGAAAACGATCGCTCACCATCGGCGTTCGTTGTGCGCAAAACTCGGTGCCTCAAACGATGTGCAACTGGCGATAATTGCCAACGCCCGAGGACTTTCGGGCCTCGACGATTTGTCCGCACCGGCGCTGAATTCCGCACCAACCGAAACGGGTCAGCCCTGACACAATCGGCGACGGGGACTACAATAGCCGCTCCTCTCAATAATCGCCCTGTGGGATCCGATGACAACTGGCAATAGCGACCTGACGTTTGATATTGATTGTCGAAAATGTGATCGACTGGTTAAATTCCTCAGGCAAGTAAAAACAGACCATCCAGATTATCATGCGGCTCCCGTGGCGCCCTTAGGTGACACCGGTGCAGCGGTACTCATCGTTGGTCTTGCGCCAGGCATGCATGGCGCGAATGCCACTGGGCGACCGTTCACGGGCGATCATGCAGGTATTCTTCTTTATGAGACGTTACATCGGCACGGATTTTCTAATCAGCCGAACGGCAATAGCGCCGACGATGGCCTGCGCTTAATCGACTGCAGAATCACGAACGCGGTAAAATGTTTGCCGCCCGCGAACAAACCGACCCCCGCCGAAATCACGCAATGCAACGCCTATCTAGCCGCAGATCTTTCCATGCTCCCGCGACCCGGAGTGATTGTTGCGCTGGGTCGAATCGCGCACACGGCGGTTCTGAAAAGTTTGCAATTGCGCCAAGCGGAATTTCCTTTTGGGCACGCATGCGCCCACGAAATTGAAGAACGGCTATGGCTTATCGATTCTTACCACTGCAGTCGCTATAACACGCAAACGAAACGGCTTACGAGTGAAATGTTTAGCGACGTTTTCGTAGAAGCCAAACGTCGCATCGCGTTGCCATGACCGATCACGCGCTGTTTGATGATTTGCGCGAGCAATGTCGGGAGCTCCCGACAAAACCTGGGGTCTATCAATTTTTTGATATCGACGGGAACGTCATCTATGTCGGTAAGGCCAAGCATCTAAGAAAGCGCGTCTCAAGCTACTTCAATCGTCAGGCTAATGTGACGCCGAAAGTTCGCTCGATGGTCGGTACTGTCGGGAGTATGGCAGTGACCGTAACGCGAACTGAAAACGAGGCGTTCTTACTCGAAAGTAATTTGATTAAGGACCTGCGCCCGCGCTACAACATAGTCTTGCGTGACGACAAGAGCTATCCCTATATCTACGTTGAAAATAATAAAGACTTTCCGAAGCTCAACTTCCATCGCGGCGCGCGAAACGGGAAAGGGCGGTATTTCGGGCCGTATCCGAATGCTGGAGCCGTTCGTTCGACGCTGAATTTATTACAAAAACTTTTTTTACTCAGACAATGTGATGACAGCTATTTTAAGAATCGCAACCGACCTTGCCTGCAGCATCAAATTAAGCGCTGCACCGCGCCCTGCGTCGGGCTCATCGAAGCGGACCAGTACCAACAAGATGTGAATAGAGCCGTATTGTTCCTCGAGGGGCGCTCTCAAGAAGTCGTTGATTCCTTGGCATTGGATATGGACGGCGCCGCGGCGCGCCTTGACTACGAGCGAGCCGCTCATTTACGCGACCAGATTCAAAAAATTCAAGGCCTGCAGTCCGAGCAGTATGTCGCTTCGGGCAATGGAAATTTCGACATTATTGTTTCGCGCATGCGCGGAAATATTGGTTGTGTACAAGTATTCTTTGTCCGCAACGGTCGGCATCTTGGCAACAAGGTGTTTTTCCCGGCCCACACCCAAGGTAGCACCAGTGCGGGAATTCTTGAGGCTTTCTTACCGCAATTTTACCTCGCCGGTCATTCGGATCGAGACGTACCGCCAGACATCATTCTGTCCGAAGCGGTCGAAGACGCGCAGTGGCTTGTCGCAACTTTAACTGAGCAACGGGGAAGTACCGTACGCTTGAGACAAGACGTGCGTGGCGAACGCGCGAAATGGTTAGAAATGGCGACGACGAATGCGGACATCGCGCTGGAACATCGGATCGCCTCAACGTCGGATCAACAGCGGCGGGTTACGGCCTTACGGGAGTTTCTCGATCTCGATGAGATACCGATAAGAATCGAATGTTTTGACGTGAGTCACACAAGCGGCGAGGCGACGGTTGCGTCGTGCGTCGTGTTTGATCAAGATGGGGCGAGGAAGTCGGACTATCGACGATTCAATATAAAGGATGTTGCCCCGGGTGACGATTACGCCGCTATGGAACAAGCATTGCAGCGTCGCTACACGCGAATTAAGCGCGACGAGGGAAAACTGCCGGAATTACTCTTTGTTGACGGTGGTAAAGGACAAGTCGGAAAGGCCGTAGCGGTTCTTGCGGAATTGCAAATTGACGAAATTACAGTCGTTGGTGTCGCGAAAGGGATTACTCGCAAGCCGGGACTGGAGACAT
>CAWLAW010000486.1:0-3321 GCA_963854885.1 Gammaproteobacteria bacterium
GTTCGCGCGGCCTTTAAGCAACGCAATTGACACCTGCGCACCTAAGGCCTGTTGAACAAGTGGGATGTCGCGCTCGAACAACTGATCTTGAAGGGTTTTTGTTGCCGTAGAAATGATTGTCTTGCGCCCGGTATCAAGGCAAGGCACGAGATAGGCAAGCGTTTTGCCGGTGCCCGTACCCGCTTCGCACAGCAACGAACCGCCGTCGTTGAGTACCTGTTCGATGGTAGCTGCCATGGCTTGTTGTTGCGGACGGGTTGTATAGCCGGGCAGGGCTTGCGCAAACGGACCGTCGGCGCCGAGTAACATTTTACTGCGCGGGACCGGGGAATCATCCTCGAGGTGTTCGCTGGCTAGCTTATTGGGTGCGCCTTCGCGTGATGTCATGGTGGTGGGTTTTCAACACCATTTTCAACGCTCCATACGCATCGCGCGATGATCCTAAACTGCGCGATCGTCATAATGCCGCGCTTGTTCTGCGGCTTATCGTTGAGCGCCGTCTCAATTGTTTCGCGCTCGGCAGAATAAATCACTTGCGGCTCATAGGCTTCGTCCAGAATCACTAGTAGCGTCTCGTCCCAAGTTTGTTCAAGCTTTAGCTGCCCAATCCGTGGGGATCCTTTCGATTCACTGAATAAAACGCGGCCTTTTATCTGCACACGCCTCATCGTGCCCGGCCCCCGACGGATCGCATCGGCACCCGCGATCGATTCTATCGGCCGCTCAAGTTCTAACAATCGGATCGCGTCATTAACCGCGATTTCGCTACTCAGTGGCAACGATTTCCCGGTCGCGCGTCGATAATCTGCCGCCAGGCGACGAGCTTCGGCAGTGAGTTTGTCTACGGAATAGGGCTCTGAGGTCGACACCACGCCCTCCTCTCACAATGAAGTTACTTGTTAGATATTGTCACTAACTATATGATTTTATTTGTTACTTGCCAAGTATCACACACTCAAAAGTGGTCGCTGCAAGTCATCCATTACGACCAATGCCGTACTCTTCGTACGGGTTAAAACTCGTCGTATCTTGGATTGATTCGGCCATTGACCCAAGCATTAGTAACCGATCGACCCCAAGCGCCACGCCAGAACAATCCGGTAAACCCGCTTGCATCGCCTCGATAAATCGCGGGTCCAGCTCGACAAATGGTAGCCCTAATCGGTCGCGGCGACTCTTTTCTTCGTTGTGCCTATCCATTTGCTCCGTGTATTCGACAACTTCGAAGTAGCCATTGGCAATTTCTAGTCCACCGACGATTAATTCGAAGCGCTGCGCAACCGCAGGCGGCCCCGCAGCGATGCGAGCATAGGCTGCTTGTTCGACCGGAAAATCATAAACGAACAACGCGTCGCCGGCACGATCGGGGCGCAGAAATAGCGACGAAAATAAGGCCTCGAGGATCAGCGATCTATCGGATGCTGATTGACCCAGCTCGATGCCGGCGTTCGTTGCGCAGCTCATTAGTGCCGCCAATGAGGCCTCGTGCGGATCGATATTAAACGCTTCGAAGAAAACATCGGCGTATCGCCGTCGCGTAAACGACAAGCCCGGCACAACACAAGCGACCAGCGCTTGTACGTCATCCATCAGTCGATGGTCATTGTAGCCGAGGCGATACCATTCTAAGAGTACGAATTCAGGTAAATGATGACGGCTTGGCTGCTCCGCTCGGAAAGCACGGCCCAACTGATAGATATCGCCGCTGCCCGCCGCAAGTAACCGTTTCATCGCAAATTCTGGGGAAGTTTGCAGATATCCCCTAAGCTTAGGCTCGACGCCGTCGCCGGATTCAACGAAAAAATTACTCAAACTCGGATCCGTCGATCCCCACGGCATGAGCAACGGCGTGTCTACCTCTAACACCCCTTCAGCGAAAAAGTAATTGCGAATTTGACGCAGGCATTGCGCGCGGCGACATAGCGCCGAATGCGTCGCGCTGGGCCGCCAACTCTGTTGCTCAGTCTTCTTTAGCACGCGAAACGTATTCGCCCGTGCGCGTATCAATCTTCAATAACTCTCCCTGCTCGACAAATAATGGCACCTTTACCACGGCGCCCGACTCCAGCACGGCCGGTTTCGTGCCGCCCGAGGCTGTGTCTCCACGCACCCCTGGGTCCGTTTCGGTGATCCGGAGCGTGACGAAATTCGGCGCGACAACCGAAATCGGTTCGTCGTTCCAAAGTGTCACTGTGCAGCTTTCCTGGCCTTTCAACCATTTTACGGTGTCACCCATTGCCGCAGCTGAGGCCGTCATTTGTTCGAATGTTTCGGTATTCATGAACGTCCAACTATCCCCGTCGCTATAGGAATACTCCATGTCCGTTTCAACAACATCCGCCGCTTCAACCGACTCACCAGATTTATAGGTTTTCTCGATGACCCGACCCGACTTTAAGTTGCGGACTTTTATGCGGTTAAATGCTTGGCCCTTACCAGGTTTTACGATGTCATTGTCGACAATCGTAAACGGATCACCGTCAAGAATGATCTTCAAGCCCTGTTTAAATTGGTTCGTGCTGTATGACGCCATTACAATGAAATCTCGAATAAATTGAAGCAGGCCTATGATAGCGCGAAGCACGAAGCAGAATCAGCATCCTCAATGGGTCGACGAACTGCGCCACGCATACGTCGACCCGCTCGAGCTGCTCAATTGCTTAAACCTATCGGCCAGGGACGTTGGGCTAACAGCCGAGGTGAACGGCTTTCCCTTCCGTGTGCCACGACCATTTGCAGCCCGCATTAGGCCGGCCTCGCCGAATGATCCGCTGCTGCGCCAAGTCCTACCCTGCGATTTAGAGCTGTCTACGCACAGCGACTTCCAGCACGATCCGGTGGGGGATTTAAACGCGCAAAGGACCCCCGCTTTATTGCATAAATATCACGGTCGCGCGCTGCTCATCGTCACCGGCGGCTGCGCAATTAATTGCCGTTATTGTTTTCGTCGGCATTTTCCGTATGCCCAATCGGTCGGAGCGGCGAAGCTTGATGAGGCCGTGAATGAGATCCGCGCTGACGACAGTATTAGCGAAGTCATTCTCAGCGGCGGCGATCCCCTAATGCTTAGCGACGAGAGCCTCGCGCGGTTGGTTAAGGCGCTAGACAGCATCGGACACGTGCGCCGATTACGCATTCATTCTCGACTACCCGTGACAATACCATCACGAATTACGCACACGTTGATCGATCTACTCATTGAATCGAGACTTACGCCGGTTTTGGTCGTTCATATAAACCACGCACAAGAAATCGACGACGACCTGTCTGAGCAATTCAAACGATGTTCGGCGGCCGGGATTCAACTATTGAACCAGAGCG
>CAWLAW010000487.1:0-3313 GCA_963854885.1 Gammaproteobacteria bacterium
CTCAGGGTCGCGTTGAGATTCGCGCCGAGCATCTGGCCGACGAGTTTCGACACAGTAACGTTGCCACTTTGCATATTGGCATCGAATTCTGTGTTGAAGTTAAAACTGCGTTCTCGAAGTCCGCCGATTTGTTTAGCGACAGGTAATTCAAATGCCTTAAAGATCAGTGCGAGATCCGACCCTTTCAGGACGATTGCGCCGCGCGCGCCCGGCGCTGCCGACTCGATGTGAGTTACCTCAATATGGCCCATGAGTTCTGTACCTAGCCCGCTGAGGGTCAGCTCACTGAGCCTTGCGAGCCCTGCTTTTAGGTCGACATCGACGATGCCGCGGGTCGAGATTGTCGCGGAACCTCCGGGTAAACTTTTTCCGCGCATCACGATGTCTAAATTCAACGGTTCGACATGGTAAGTCTCTGCGCCGAGATCATAGGAAATGGTACCGACAAGAGCGATATCGCTGTCCAGCGCGGGTTGATTGGCGAGTGCCCCTAGCGACATTTCAAAAGCGATCGGATCACCAAACGCCAGTGCGCCAGTATTCACGGTAAAATTATTTACATCGACTACCTGACCGGTCGCCGCGTCGCGCCATTTTATATTGGCATTTTGAATATCGACCCCGCCGAGCGCGATCGTCGCGATATCCCCAGCGCTTTTTTCCTCCGTCGGCTCTCCCGCCAGGTCGGCCCAATTTGTTATTCCGTCGTTGTTTTTCGCTAAATTAACTTCTGCGCCGTACAGTTTCACGGTGTCCATTTCAATTTGTTTTTTGAGCAGCGGTAATGTCGCCACCGCGACTTGAAACTCTTGCGCGGAGAAAAACGGGGCGTCGCCGAATCCGGGCGCATTGCTCAAACTGAGCGGTCCAGCTTTAATTTTAATTTTTGGCCAGAATGCCCATTCGATATCCCCTTCCAGCGTTAACGTGCGTCCGGTCTCGTCGAAAACCTTCTCGGTAATTTGATCTTTAAAATCATTCGGATCGACGAATGCAACAAATGCCGCTACCCCGCCAACGGCAACAACAATGATTAATACAATCACAATAAGAAGAAATTTGATGGCCTTCATGGCAACTCCTTGAAATTAATTTCGGCGCGTACTTAGCGTCGCGCTGCAGTGCTTAGTTCCGCCGAACAATCCGTTGACGCGCACGTTGGCAGGCTTGACGAACTTGCGCCGGCGCTGTTCCGCCGAAATGGTTACGAGCGTTTAGTGAATGATCAATGTCGAGAACGGTATAAACGTCGTCGCTCATGGGCGGATGGATGTCCCTGAATTCATCTAGACTTAAATCCTTTAGGTCGCAATTTTTATCAATCGCTAGCTTCACCGCAGTTCCAACAACTGCGTGCGCATCACGAAACGCCACCCCTGCGCGAACTAAGTAGTCTGCGAGGTCGGTCGCGGTCGCGAATCCTTTTTCTACGGCTGCGCGCATAGCGTCGTTATTAACCGTCAAGCTCGGGACCAGGTCGCCAAATGCTTTTAGGCAATCCAATAACGTATCGACCGTATCGAATAGCGGTTCTTTATCCTCTTGATTGTCCTTGTTATAGGCAAGTGGTTGAGATTTCATTAATGTGATCAAACTCACCAAGTGACCAATCACCCGGCCGGATTTCCCACGCACTAATTCAGGGACATCTGGATTCTTCTTTTGCGGCATCATCGATGAACCGGTGCAAAAAGCGTCACCAATTTCGACAAACGAAAACTGCTGCGAGTTCCATAAAACTAATTCTTCCGACATCCTTGAGAAGTGCACCATCAAAATAGATGCCGTGGCACTGAATTCAATGGCGAAGTCGCGATCGCTAACCGCATCCAGGGAGTTCTCCGCCACGCTGTCGAAATCGAGTAACTCTGCCGTGCGATCACGATTGATCGGAAAGCTAGTGCCAGCGAGTGCGCCGGCACCTAAAGGCAAGACGTTGATCCGTTTGCGGCAATCTAAAAAGCGCTCCCGATCGCGCACCAGCATTTCGAACCACGCAAGCATATGATGCCCAAACGATATCGGTTGGGCGGTTTGCAGGTGGGTATACCCGGGCATAATGGTTGCCGCTTCGCGTTCGGCGAGATCAACGAGCGACGTCATTAAAGAATCTAAGCCCGCAACGATTGCGTCTACTTGCTCACGCAAGAACAACCGGATATCAGTCGCAACTTGGTCGTTCCGCGACCGGGCTGTGTGAAGTTGTTTTCCGGTATCACCGATCCGCTCGACAAGCGCGCGCTCAATGTTCATGTGGACGTCTTCTAGGGCTACCGACCAGTGGAATTGACCCGCTTCAATATCAGAGCGTATTCCGTTCAAGCCATCAACGATGAGTGCACACTCAGGCTCGCCGAGGATACCCGCCTCGCACAACATCGTTGCATGAGCGATCGAGCCGACGATGTCATGTTCGTATAATCGTTGGTCAAAATTTACGGATGCGGTGAAGTTCTCGACAAATTCATTCGTGGGTGCGCTAAATCGCCCGCCCCAAGGTTTTTCGGTTTTTGATTTTTCACTCATACTCGCTGCCATCACTACCAGGCCACAGTATATCCCAAGCCTATCGTGAGCTTTCGTTAGACTTTAGCTCGACAAAGCAGAGATTCTCGCCGCGCTTGACCCGTGCGGTTGGAGCGCAGAATCGGATCGAACGCCGTTGACCAAACAGACAGGCTAATTGATCGCTCCGGCGCGCCGTGGAACACTGGCAACGACGACCGTCGGACGGCGTTAGCGGTAGTCCCTAGACATCTGGTCGAGCATAATCCGCATAACTTGGGTGCGGACTGCACTTCCTCGACATTGACCGAATCGGGCCACCTAATCGCTAGCGAGCATCGAGCCCGCAACTGACCTCGAGCGCAAGCGTCGGTATACAATGTCCAGACAGTATCGACCGCTAATCCAGGGCCGAATAGTCGCAGGAGGGTGAGTGAACGGGCCGGAAATTAGTGAACGTCGAACTTTTTTGCCAGATTTGTGCGGCATTCGCGCGTTATTCGGGATCGTCATCATTGGCGAGCTGCTTGCTGTCATGTTGACCCTCGTAAGCGCCGGCATTGGCGTGACCGCGCTGGATCGTTTATCGCTAATTTCCTTATTTACGCAATGGGTCGCGCTTTCGGCGGCCGCAGCACTTTGCTTGTTTGGCCGTTTTGCCAACGACTTGTCCGAATCTGCGGTTGCGATTGCGAGCTACGGTCTGATTCTATTCGTCGCGGTAATTATTGCGGAACTTGCATGGTATGTGGTCAATCCACTGACCGGCATTGATCCCATAATTGATATTGGGCATGCCGATTTTCTG
>CAWLAW010000488.1:0-3311 GCA_963854885.1 Gammaproteobacteria bacterium
ACGCGGAGATCCAATGCGTATTTATCTTTGAATGCGGCATGAAAGCGCTTCAGATTGCCGCGGCAGTCGGAAGTCAAAAATGCACCTGGGTTTTCCCGTTCTTCGCGATTGCGAAAGCAAACAGAGAACACCCGCGCAACGCGTTTGTCCCAAGGCAGCTGACAAAACGTTTCCGGATCGGGTATGCCGACTAACTCCATCGCCTCCGGACCGTAACCGATGTAATCACCGTGGCGATCGGTAAATAAATTCGCCGTCGACCCGTAGACTAGCTGGAAGCCGCGTTCGGCTGTGCGTTCCCAGTGATCCGCTGGGATCCCTTTTCCGACGATCCGGCCAGTGACGGAAATGAACTGGTAGTAGATATAGCGGATATCCAGTTCGTTGATTTTCGCGCGAACTTGTTTGACTAATTCGGCGCGTCCAGGTGTTTGGACGTAGCGCTCTAGATCGGTTTCATTCGACATAGTTTTCATCCCCCATTGGGCTTATCACTCAACTCCACGGAAACGGGCTATTCGACACTGGGTGCAATTGACCCGTCGCGTAGCGCGCAAACCGAAACGGTTCGAGTAATCGATTTTTTGTCCCTAGAATTTCTTCGGCGACCAGTTTGCCAACGCCAATCATCTTGTAACCGTGATTCGAATCGGCGATGACATAGCAATTTTCACGAAACACGTCGAAAACGGGAAAGCTATCTGGCGCCAAGCAACCAATACCACCGGACGGTTCGTCTTTATATTTCGGCAAAGTGCCTTCAAAGCGCTTCTGACAATGCGCCAATGAGGACACCCAAGTGTGGGCGAACTCGGGGCCCATGACGTAATCGGGAGATTCGTGGCCATAGGGATCGATGGCAACGTTGTTTGGCGCCGTTTCGATCCAATCCGGCGCTGCTCCGCCTTGTACGCCGCCGAAATTAAAATCGGGTTTGTAGTAAATGCCCCACATCTCCTCGGTTATCACCGAACCGTCAACCGTCGATAGGAGTGGTGCGTCGCTGTCGACATGGATCACCGGCGGCATGGCGCCCGCATTGGTCTTCAAATAGTCTGGGTCTACGCCTAAGGTGCCTTCTTGAAGCGATAAAAATCGCCACATCGGAACGTCCGGATGATCAACCCCGGCGCCATCTTTTACCGTGATAGTTAGCGGTTGCTGCAAAAACTCCCAGAATTGGCGCACCCAGGGTCCGACCGCAATAACCAGGAAATCGAACTCAATGGGCTGTCCGTTTGTAAGCACTCGCTTACACGCACCACCCGCTCCACTCTCAGTTTCAATACCGGTGACTGCTATTCCGGAGCGAATTGTCACCCCTTCGCTTTCGGCCTTTGCGGCCAGTGCAAACATGCTCGGGCGGTTATTCGCGTAGCCGCCGCGCTTTTCGTGCAAAACGGAAGTAATCTGCTGCGCTTGCCAGTCATCGAACACGCCACGCATGTATTTCATGCAATCTTGCTGGCCTTCGATAAATACTGATTCGTAGCCAATGTCCTTTTGCTGCGCCGCAATAGTCGCGACATCGGCGTGCATGACCTGAGGGGAAATTTGCATATAACCCACCGGATGGTAGCTATACGCTTTTGCATCGCTTTCCCACACATCGACGCTGTGTGCCATTAGCTCACGCATCGCCGGTTGGAAGTAGTTGTTTCGAATCACACCGCAGGCAATACCGGACGCACCGGCAGCAATACTTGTTTTATCGACCACGGTAATATCTGCGCCGCTGCCGAGGCCTTTTGCCTTTAAATCTAGCGCCAGATGATAGGCGGTGCTCAAACCGTGAATGCCAGCTCCGATGATGAGATATTTTGATTTCGTCGACACGCCAACTTGCCTCGTTGTTCTCGTCTAATCACGGCCTAAATCGAAAGCTATCGTTCGTCGGGGCGCACTAGGCAGTTCGACGAAGTTGCATCAGATGAATCTTTGTTGAATAGGATAAAATTTTTGGGCGACCCGCGTCAAGCGGCTCTCGCCGCCAAACTGAGGGCGCCGAATCGAGTCGATTAGACGCCCTCAGACAGTGTGACTCAGGTAAATGCGAGTAAAGGGATAAAGGCGATGTTGACTAATGGAATGATCATCATTACCACCAGCCACGGGGATTTACCCAACTCTCGGCAAACTTTCGACCAGTGATAAAGCATGAAAACAATATTCACGAATGGGACAAAATAAAGTAACAATAACAACGGGTTGATTTTCGCGACTGTCGCCATGGGGATCATTTGGACAAGCGGGATCCAGATCATCACCCCTGGATCGACTTTGGCTTTTGCGCAAATCAGGCTCAAACAATAGCTGAAAAAAACGAAAAACCCGATGCCAATTAAGATCCCGAAAAAACCGATTCCTTCTCCCGCTTCCATAATTGTGCTCCCTTGTTTAAGTGCGTCATCACTCGCAATTGTTAGCGCTGTCTGGTGAGGTTAATCGAATCGAGTCAGGTTAATCCACTGCTTATGGATTATTTGGCGTTACCCAACGGTCGCGCGTATAGCCGACAACTTTCGCCGAAATCAGATAGTGTCCGTCGTCGCCGGTGGTTAAATCCTGCAGTGGCGCAATTTTTACCGGCACAGACCCGCCAGGAATTAGCGCTACGGGTAGTGTGTAGGTCATCGACCAGCCGCGATCATCATCGTGGTCGCGGGCAAAATCCTCTGCCCAAATCCACGCATATTCCACGAGTATTTCAACATCGCCGATCTTTCGGCCGGTGTTGTTGATCATCGACCCTTCAATTTCGCCGTCACTTTTGACTCTAATCGCCAATGCAACCGTAGCGCCTCGAACCGGATTTGATTTTTCGACACACCGCTACTGAAACCGCTGCAATGCAAATGCATCGATATTGATACTTGGGCTCGACGTTGTGATCAATTCACTCATCGCACGCGCCGTGATCGCCGATAACGTGAGTCCCAAGTGATGATGACCGAAGGCTAAAAACAGATTCTCGCAGGCCGGCGCGGCGCCAAGCACGGGTAGGAAATCGGGCATTGTTGGGCGGTGGCCCATCCAACGACCGGTTTCTTGTTCTGCTAAGCCCGGCATTAATGCTGCCACGTGACGCTTGAGAATGTCGGCGCGCCCCCATGTTGCTGGTTCGTCGTGATCGGCGGAGGAAAATTCCGAGGTGCCGGCCAAGCGCAATCCAGAACTCATCGGGGTGACGTAAAAGCCTCGCTCGTAAGATCCCACGGGTAAATTTAGTCGCGTCTCACAATGACTCATTTCAACGTGATATCCACGTTCCGCAACGATTGGCACTTTATAATTCAGCGGCTTTAACAATC
>CAWLAW010000489.1:0-3311 GCA_963854885.1 Gammaproteobacteria bacterium
CAACACGATGGAGGGCACTAAGATCGGTATCGTGATTACGAAGTGTGACGTTGCTAAAGGATATGCCGTTACATCCAGGTGGGCGTAATAAATGTTCTTCATGGTTGTAGTGGCCTCATAGATTCCCGTCAGTGGGCCGAGTCCGTGTGAAAAGAGGCTTGGGAATTCCGGCGATAGGTTAACTGCCCCCAGAACCCCATCTTGCAAATTTGGTTTTAGCCTTAATCGCTTTCGCGTTACAGTCACCGTTGGCGAAAACGCTGCGGAGTCGTTAACCGATGAGTACGCGACCAGTCCTCGTGTTGGTGCTATTGCTTGCAATTGTCGCGCTTGTCAGCGGGCAACGGATGTTAAGCTCAGATTTCGGTCACGTGTGGCTACCGACGCGCGACTACTACCCGAACAATCCAATTTATGTGTTTGATCGCTTTGGCGAACGCCTCGATCTTTTGTTCTCGGCAGCTGGCGATGAGAGACTTGAACTGTGTATGCAATTCGCCCATGAGAAATTCCTCGAGGCGATACGCATGGTGCACATTAACGAGCCCGGACACGCCTGGATCGCTGTTGGTCTGCATGAAGACTACTTAATCCGAGCGGCGCGCGCGATCGGGGTGAGTCCCGGATCAGACGTCGGGGTGCGACGCGCACGCTATGTCAGTTCGCTGATCGAGCGCATGAAGATACTGGCCGGCATTTATCCGGAGTTACCACGGAAAACTAGAGTGTTCTCCTTGATTCCGCTCGTCGGTACGACGCTTGAACACTTTGATCAACAACGCTCAATGATGTCGGATGATGAAGCCGCCGCGTATACCGAGTCGCGCGAAACCTTGCGAGGGCTGGTTAAGCTGATGCGGGATGCCGATCGCCGCGCCCTGCGACTTGAAACGTCGGCGGCGGTCAAGACCGTGCATTTGTAATATTTATTGCGAAAAATAGCGCGACTACGATCGGGTTTGTTATTTCTGAATCCTAGAATGTACTGAGTTTCAACTCACCGTTATTGCCTAACGTCGGCGGGGCCCGGACCGCCTAACTCGTGACTGCGAGTAGATTAGCGCTGCTGAGAGGTAAGCGATCCGGCGTCGATCACGGTGTCGTGGCGGCGGTGCAGGATAGAGGTCAAACCAGGTAGACCAGCTTGGTAGCGCAACGGAAAGTGGTGATAGGCTTTATACCAATCAGGCTCCGTGTGTCGAGCGGCAAGTTCGTCGGGTATCTCGACACTGTCGAAACCGCTGGCGCGCAGTTGTGGATACTGATCGGCCAACAGCGGCCCACGCGCGCGAAGCTCGCCATTGAATCCCGCCGAGCGTAACTTTGCTGCGACGGAGAAACTACGGCCGTCTCCGCTGGCATCGAATTCGATCACGACAAGGCAGACGCTTTCGAGCACGATCGCTGGGATTTCGAGGTCGGTCGCGGCGTGAAGATGCAATCCAAGGTGCTGCGGGTGATGTGCGCCTACGGCAAGTAGTTGTTGTGCCCGCTGCGGCGTCAGCACCGTGTAGTCCCTCAGTTCGTCTCGCTCCTGCCACGGATTTTCGATGAATCGACCGCTAACTATCAGTTGCATTGAGCGCCTCCCGGAATGCGGCCGAACCGAGCCGATTTATGCTGTCGATGAACGTCTCGCCCGGCGTACGGACTTCGCGGTAATGCGCCAGCAAGGCTTCAATGGTGGTGACGACTTCGTTCGCCTCAATTGCCGGACCCAGCCGCTGCCCGATGGCGGGCGATTCCGTCGCGCTGCCGCCGAGTGTCATTTGGTAGTATTCGCGCCCGCCTTTCTCGACCCCTAGAATGCCAATATGGCCGGCGTGATGATGACCGCAGGCGTTTACACACCCGGATATCTTGATCGATAACGGACCGATGTCCTGCTCTGCTGCGAGGAATTTATCCGCAATCAGTTTCGCCAGGGGTATCGAGCTCGCGCTTGCGAGACTGCAGTAGTCGAGGCCAGGGCAGGCGATGATGTCGGTGATCATGCCATGATTCGCATAGGCGAGGCCGGCTTCATCGAGTTGCCGCCACAGGGTCGCCAGTTCGCCGCGACGAACGTACGGTAAAACTATGTTTTGCTCGTGGGTGATGCGTAACTCATCGTTAGAATATTTTGAAGCCAGCCGCGCCAGCAGGCGCATCTCATCGGCGCTGGCGTCGCCCGGCGCTCGTCCGGGTGTTTTTAAGGTGATCGTGACGACAGCATAACCGGCTGCTTTATGCGCGTAGACATTGTGTTTTAACCACGCCTTCGTCGGCTGCTTTGCGCCGTCGACATTTTTGTGACGTCGCGTGATTGGGTTACGCGCGCTCGGCACCGCCACGAACATAGCTTCGATACGTTGGAGTTCAGAACTGGCAAGCGCGAACGTGCTGTGATCGACAAGCGCGAAATTGTCTTCGACTTCTTTGCGGAAACGCTCAAGTCCAAGACTGCCGACGAGGATTTTGATGCGGGCTTTGTATTTGTTGTCGCGCCGCCCATACAGATTGTAGACGCGCATGATCGATTCCAGATACGGCAGTAATTCATTAAACGCTACGAACGGATTTAGGACCTGCCCAATGATTGGCGTACGGCCCTGGCCGCCGCCGACAATCACTTCGTAACCGATTTTACCGGCCGGGTTCTTAACTACGCGCAAACCGATGTCGTGAAAGAATACCGCGGCCCGATCGGCTTGAGCGGCGGTAATCGCGATTTTGAACTTGCGCGGCAGGTGCAAAAATTCCGGGTGCAGCGTCGACCATTGACGCAGCAGCTCAGCCAACGGACGCGGGTCTAGAATTTCATCGGCGGCGACACCAGCGAACGGATCGCAGGTGATGTTGCGAATGCAGTTACCCGACGTCTGGATTGCGTGCATGTCCGCTTGGGCCAGACTTTCTAAAATATCGGGCACCTGTTCGAGCTCCAGCCAATTAAATTGAATATTCTGCCGCGTGGTAAAATGGCCATAGCCACGATCAAACTGGTCGGCGATGTCTGCAAGCTTCAGCATCTGGCGGGAAGACAAGGTGCCGTAAGGAATTGCGACCCGCAGCATGTAGGCATGCAGTTGCTTGTAAAGGCCGTTTTGCAGGCGCAGCGGCGCGAACTCGTCTTCGGTTAGAGCGCCGCGCAAGCGCCGCGCAACCTGGTCGCGAAACTGAGCGACCCGTTCGGAGACTATTTGGCGATCAAATTCGTCGTAGTGGTACATCGTTATCTCCCAATCAGGCCGCAGCCAGCCCAGCTTCGACAGGTAAAGTCTCGAGTAAGCTGCGCGATGAAGTGCGCGCGCTGAGACCGACAAAGATGA
>CAWLAW010000490.1:0-3295 GCA_963854885.1 Gammaproteobacteria bacterium
TCGGCGCAGCATAGTTCACTATATGGCGTCTAATGCTCGCATGGCGGGCCGATTTTGACAATTGACTGGAAGGATTTCTGCGTTATGGCGTACACCCTGGGTGTTGATGTTGGTGGGACATTTACCGACATTTTTTTAGTGAACGAGCTTGATGGGCAGATATTCACGGCAAAAGTCCCCTCAACGCCGCAGGATTCTTCGATCGGCGTGTTGAATGGTATTGAACGAGTTTGTAATACTTCGGGCATTTCGCCGCGCGACATCGGCCATGTGATGCATGGCACGACCGTCGCAACAAATACCATATTGACCGGCAGCGGCGCGCTTGTCGGGCTGGTAACGACCAAGGGATTTCGCCAGATCTTACAAATAGCCCGATCTTACGTGCCTGGCGGGCTCGGTGGATGGGTAATTTACAATAAAAGTGAGCCGATGGCCCCGCTTGAGCTCACCGTCGAAGCTGATGAACGAATCGGCGCGGATGGGAAGGTCGTACGTCCTTTAGACGAGCAGGCGCTGGTTGAACAACTCAAATTCTTAAAAGAGCGCGGCATCGAGGCGCTAACCGTGTGCTTGATCAACTCCTTTGCGAATGACGTTCACGAACAGCGGATCAGCGACCTCGCCGCAACGGTTATGCCAGAAATTCCAGTGTCGCTGTCCTACGACGTGATCCCTGAGATGCAAGAATACGAGCGGGCGGTCACCACTGTCGCAAACTCTTATGTCAGGCCTCGGGTACAGACCTATATCGAAAACTTAAGTCGCGAACTCAACGAACGTATGGACGACGTAAAGTTGCATGTACTGCGTTCCGACGGCGGCCTCGCCTCGTCTTCATCGGCTGCGCAATATCCGGTGAACATGTTGATGAGTGGACCGGCCGGCGGGGTTGCCGGCGCCTTATGGATCGCAAAGCAGGCCGGCTATCAGAATATTTTAACCTTGGACATGGGCGGGACGTCGACGGACGTCGCATTGGTGCAAAACGGCCAAGCACAAATTCGGCGCGAAACGACCATTGGAGATGTGACTGTACGGGCGTCTTCAATCGATGTGCGCACAGTGGGTGCGGGAGGCGGATCGATTGCCCATGTGCCGGAGCTAACCGGCGCGCTGCGCGTTGGACCACAAAGTTCGGGTGCAGAACCGGGTCCGGCGGCTTACGGCAAAGGCGGACAAGAACCGACGGTGACAGACGCGAATATGGTGTTGGGCTACCTTCCCGCAAGCGCATTGTTGGGCGGCGATATGGAGCTCGACGCAGATGCAGCAAGAGCGGCTGTTGAAACCATCGCCACCGCAATGAAGCTACCGCTGCACAAAGCCGCCGCCGGGATTGTTGATATCGTCAACGAAAATATGTTCGGGGCGTTGCGACTTGTGTCCATTGAGCAAGGCTATGATCCGCGAGACTTTGCCCTCATGGCGTTCGGTGGCGCAGGGCCGTTACACGCAAATGCGTTAGGACGTTTAATGAGTAGCTGGCCGGTCGTGATCCCACCTGGCCCCGGCGTATTATGCGCCTCGGGCGATGCGACGACTCGGATCCGAGATGAGGCGTCGCGAACCTATATTCGCCGTTTCCGTGACACCAACGCCGACGAAGTGGCGGACATCTTGGTCGAACTTGCAGCGTCCGCGGCACAGACCCTTGATCGTGAAGATGTCCCGCGCAGCGATCAGCAGATGACGTATCAGGCCGATTTGCGTTATCACGGTCAAGGTTTGTTGTTAACAGTTAACGCCGATGTCGAGGCATTGAAAGCGCAAGGCCTGAGTGCAATTGGCGATCAGTTCGACGAGCGGCATAAACAATTATTCACGTTCGCCCTCGACGTGGATAAAGAAGTTGTTAATTTACGCGCCGTAGTAGAAGGTAAACCAACCTCGGTCGATGCCAGTAAACTCAGCCCAGGTGGTGCCGATCCCGGTGCGGCTTTCCTGGCGTTGCAAAGCGTCTTCATGGACGGCGAGACACACGAGGCCAAGGTGTATAACAGAGCAAAGCTCAAAGCCGGCAACATCATCGCTGGCCCGGCGATTATTACAGAAATGGATTCCACGAGCGTCATTCTGGTCGGCCACACTGGTACGATTGACGATTTTGGAAACATTGTGATCCGGCCTGCCGTCGATTAGAAGCGCCTTTAAGGAAAGATAATGCCCGCAGAACTGATGCAAAAAAACGCGACGCCGTTTAAACGAGTCGAACTTGATCCGATTACCTTGGACATTATCGAAAACGCGCTAAAGAACGCGCGTTATGAGATGGATGCGGTGCTGTTTCGAACTGCGATGTCGCCGGGAATACGTGAACAACACGACGCTTTTCCCATGATCGCCAATTGCGAAGGCAAGATGGTCGTCGGGCAGTTCGGTTCGTTTATCCACGGATTTACCGAAGGTTACGACGGCACAATCGAAGACGGAGATATATTTTTAACCAACGATCCCTATGCGTGTCGAGGCGCCATTAGCCACGCCAACGATTGGTTAGTGCTAATGCCGATCTTCAAAGACGGGCGGTTGATCGCTTGGGCTTCGATGTTCGGTCACATGACCGACATCGGTGGAAAAGTTCCGGGATCACTGCCTACCGATGCACGGCAAATTTATGAAGAAGGCATCGTCGTGCCGCCAACGAAAATTTACCGTAACCACGAACTACAGAGCGATTTACTCCGCATAATATTGCATAACTGCCGGCTGCCGCACTGGAATCGTAGCGATTTCAATGCGGTGATCGCTGCGTGCCGGCTTGCTGCAAAACGGTGCGTCGAACTTTCGGGTCGCTTTGGCGATGATGAACTATTTTCTGCAATGGACGAGTTGCTAGAGCGCAATAAGCGGGCAATGAGTTATCTGATCGCCAATACTATTCCTGAAACGAAACAAGTCTTCGAAGATTATCTTTGCGACGACGGTATGGGCATGGGTCCTTACAAGATCGCCTGCACGATGTGGCGTGACGGCGACAAGGTAATCTTCGATTTCGAAGGAACGGATCCACAATCCATCGGCTCGATAAATTTCCTGCTGAATGAGGAAATGTTCAAAATGTTCGCCGGCGTATTTATGATTATGGTTTTCGACCCGCAAATTATGTTTAACGACGGGTTCTATGATCTTATGGAAGTTCGCATACCTCAGGGCTGTTTGCTAAAACCCAATCATCCTGCTGCATTGTCGTGTCGAACCCATGCATTGGCGAGGATTTTCGATGTCTTGAGCGGTTTACTCGGTCAGGGAAATCCAGATTTTCTCTGTGCTGCCGGATTTTCCGATAGCCCGC
>CAWLAW010000491.1:0-3288 GCA_963854885.1 Gammaproteobacteria bacterium
ATCCCACATCGCGGCCGACCACAAACACCCTGATATTCAAATTTAGTATTTTGAACAAACGCAACATGCGCGGGCCTACTCGATCGAGGTAGGATGGAAATTTTCGCCACATACTATCCCCGCGCGTGCGCAGATATGCCCACAGATCATCCAGATCGAGCGACAAAGTGCCAGCCAATTTTCCGCTGGTTCCAGGCATCTACGGGCAGATCTCGTTCGCTGAACGATTCGCGAGATCGATGGTTTCATTCACGCTGAGCGACGCATTAACAATATGTGCGGAATTACAAATATGCAGTCCCGGAATCGTCGTACGCATAGATGGCAACTTTGCCGAATAGTTTAGTGTTGAAATTGCCGTCACATAACGTGTCCTTCGGCCAGTATATCGTGTGCCCAAACATCGTCCGCACTGATTCTACCGCGCCCCACTCTAAACCCTTGTACAGCCTGTCCTGTGGTATTTTCGATGGCCGCACGCGAGCGCCGAAGGTCTTCACGAAAAACTGGTGGGGCAATGTCGCGAATCGATTGTTGGTAGTAGCCTTAGCAGCTGATTTCGTGTCCGGCATCTACCAGCGCGCGTAGGATTTCGGGGTGGTTTTCTCCGATCCACCCACTCGAAAAAAATGTCGCAAGCGTCGCGGATTGATCGAGCAATTCAAGCGCGGCTTCAGCATTACGTTTTATACGAGCATCGAAACGTTCCCAATGGCTGTATGGGATGAGCTGACTAAACGTACCGACGTGAAAATAGTCTTCTATATTGATCGTCACAATGTGCTTGCGCGCACCGGTCGAACTTGGCGGGATCATCGTGGCTACTTAGATCGTCGTTCGAGTTTATCGAACAAAAACGAATTGATTGCGGCCGCGATCCGAACGCCGCTATCGTGCTCGCCAAAAGGATTTCTTCCGGGCATCAATTCAGTGCACCAACTATCACCATGATTTGCGTCGCCAAGTGCATTGCGCAATTCGGCGGGCGTACGGGCGAGTCTCGCGTAACCGCTTTCGATTACCTCGGGTCGCTCCGTATTTTCGCGTAATATCAGTAGCGGCTTACCGAGGGTTGCAACTTCTTCTTGCACCCCACCGGAGTCAGACAATATTAACCAAGCGCGCGTAAGTAGTGACAGGAAGTTCACATAGCTAAGTGGTTTAAGGAGCTTCACTCTTTCGTTGCTCGTGAAAGCGCTGGTCACGCTGCTTTGAACGGTGGGATTCGGATGCACCGGAATCACCAGTGCAACATCAGGATTCCCGGCAACGAACTGAGCTATTTCGCTCAAATAACCGTCGAGGCGCTGACCAAAATTTTCGCGCCGATGTAATGTGACGGCGACGATTCTAAAGTCGGCCAATTCGTCGAGGACGTGTTTAAAATCGGCGCTCGGCTCGGCCTTTGCGAGATCCGAATTGAGCACCTCGACGATCGGATTACCGGTAAGCACTATCGCCTCCGGCGAAACGCCTTCATTGAGTAAGGTTTTCACGTTGTGTTGTGTCGGTGCCAGATGTAGCTAGGAGATTTGCGTTATTAGCTTGCGGTTAGCTTCCTCTGGAAACGGACTATTGATGTCGCCGGATCTTAAGCCGGCTTCGATGTGGATCACCGGGATACGTAAAAATCGTGCACTCAAGGCCGCAGCTAATGCCGTTGTCGTATCGCCCTGGACGATTACCGCAACCGGATCATAGGCTTTGATGGCTTCATCGAGCGCACCTATCGAGTTTGCGAGTAACTGATTCAATGATTGGTTGGGAGACATGAGTCCTAACGACTCGTCAATCGTGACGTTGAAATCGTGTAAGAAATCGGGCACGAGGTCGGCTTGTTGACCAGTTGAAAGTCGTACAACCTGAAGGTTCGGCTCCTGATCTAACGCCTGCAGCACGGGCGAAAATTTAATAATTTCAGGTCGCGTCCCGAATACCGCGACGACTGACACTCGCTGCGCCATCGACTGGGCAACGTCCCGATTAGGGTAAACCGTTATATTTTGCATTACCGTGAAAAGTTTTGAGAGAGCCCGTCGCAGTATACTCTCGTTTATAACGACCGGGTTGCAAGACGACTTGATGCTGGTCGATGTCTGAAAGGCGGCTGGGTGGAGCGCGATAGACGAATACTTCGTAGGTGCGCGATTCGTTTGTCGGAACAATTTAAATAAAAAAATGAGACGTAAAAGCTTTGCCTCAGATCAAGCCATGGATCGAACGAACGCAACTCATTGCGGCCGCAAAAATTACGCTCAGCGTTAGCTTATTCGCATTTTGTTTAAGCACAATTGATTTCGACGAACTGACCCGTTTGCTCGCCGACGCGAACGTCACCTAATTGATAATTGGCGCTGGAGTTGTTTTGTTTGAGACGGCCCTGGGTGCGTGCTGATTCAAGCTATTGTTCGACGGGCTTGCGCGGCTAAAATTAACATCGCACATCTATCAGTACTTTTCCGCAGGTTATTTCAATCTGTTTTTACCGAGCTCGATCGGCGGCGATACGATGCGAGTAATGTGGTCGTCGAAATCTGACATCATCCCTACTGCTGCATTCTCACTCATTGTGATAGAGCGGCTATTGGGTGTTGGTAGCCTGATTCTATTATCCGTCGTCGCGAGCTTCTGGCTTGAATTACCAAGCGAGATTGAGCTAATCGTAATGGCTCTTTTGTTACTTACCGTTGCGATTTTCGCATTGTTGCTTTTTGTTCATCGATATTGGCGTTCGTGGGCAGTGAATATTCGCTGGGTCACTGAAGCGCTTAATACGGTTGCTAGCGTAATAGCTAATCCGTGGCGCCTGTTGGCAGTATTTCTGGCGTCAATACTGTATCAAATCATCACGGTCGGCATCACTCATCTTGTCGTCCTTGCGTTCTCATTACCTGTGGATGGCCTCGCGATATACGCGCTTGTGCCGTTGCTTTGGTTCGCGACGTTTTTGCCAATCAGTGTCGGTGGGTTGAGCGTTCGCGAAGCAAGTTTTATTTTTCTCTTCGCCACCGTTGGGGTCGAGCACGGGGCGGCTTTAATCATGTCGATCGGCATCTATGCAATATTCGCGTTCGCCGGCATCGTCGGCGGCGTATGGTTCTCAGCCGCGCAATTTCGGCTAGTCAAGGAGTTGTAAGCCTAGTTGTAGGTAAAAAAAACCCCGACTGACGGGGGTTGTTGATTCGGCGGAAGTTTATTAGGCCGAGCGCTTTTTGCGCATATCGTAGGCGCCAGCTAAACCAATCATCGCTAGTGCAAGCGAAGCGGGCTCCGGTACCGATGCCACCA
>CAWLAW010000492.1:0-3285 GCA_963854885.1 Gammaproteobacteria bacterium
TAGTAAAAAGTATTTATGCGGCGGCCAGCAAAAAGGGTATCGCCTTTCTTGATGCACCCGTTAGTGGTGGCGTTCGCGGCGCGCGAAAGGGAACGCTCGCCATTATGGTTGGTGGCGATAGAAATCATTTTGAAAAACTCGAACCACTCTTTCAAACGATGGGTGC
Source organism: Gammaproteobacteria bacterium (assembly GCA_963854885.1). Lineage (GTDB taxonomy): Bacteria > Pseudomonadota > Gammaproteobacteria > UBA11873. The sequence goes on from CAWLAW010000492.1 coordinate 167, forward strand.
AAACGTTTTTTATATCGGTGAAGTCGGTGCCGGAAATGTTGCAAAACTGGCGAACAACATGCTCGCTTTTTCGATCATGATGTCCAACGCCGAAGCGTTAATCATGGGCGCGAAAGCGGGGGTCGATCCGAACATCTTATGGAATGTCATTCGGACAAGCAGCGGCAACAGCATGACGTGGGAGGGGGGAGCCCGGGCTATTCTTCGCGACCGATTGGCACCAACGTTTACTGTGGATCTCGCCTGCAAAGACATCGGACTCGCGATGGATCTCGCAGATGAAATGGATCTTGACCTAACCATGGTACCGACCGCGCAAAAACTCTTAAAAGGATTTCAGGCCGGAGGTTTCGCGCAAGAAGACGTCTTGGCGACAATAAAATCTTTAGAAAAAGCTGCTGACGTTACGGTTCGCGGAACTTGGGATCAAGAATAAATGAGACGTGGCGGGTAATACTTGCGCGATACCTAAATTGATGCCCATTCTCGTGCTGCTGAAATATCGTTAAAATAACTAATATCGAATCTGATAATCGGCGTGGATCCGGACAGCGATCGCTTAACGACGTCCAACTTAAATTCGGGTGAAACGAAAGCGATCTTGTTTGGGCCTCGGCTTTCTCTGTTCGAGACGGCGAAGTAGCTCAGCGCTGGCATGCCGTTGATATCGGGCAACACATCCAACGCGCCGACATCGTAGATAATGATGCTGTCTGCGACGTAGTCATGCTCACCCCAGCCCGCCGTTAAAAGTTTCTTACCACCATCCAACGACATCTCGCCCGTGACTTGAATGAGAAACTCAGCACGCTCACGGTCATAGGTAGTGGAATGGTGCATTGTTAATGTCGGGAAATTGGTGTCATGTGTGGATTTAGAATCACTGACCGTTAGATAATCGTCAATCGTCCGTTCCGAAATTGATCTTTGACGATTGCAACATATGTCCGGCGGCGGCAATCTGCAACTTTAATTTATTCGTAGTCGCGTCTTTCAACTGTATCCCATTTGATGCTCGCGTATTCGTGCGCCGGCATTTTGGTTTTAGGCTGAGTCTCCCTGTTCATGATCACCTTTCCAGCGCCATGGCACTGCAGGTCGCGTTCCTTCTGCGTTGTTAGCTTGAGCGGACAGATCAGTCGATCCCGTTAACGTGACGGGTCGTGCCCTAAGTCTGGGCACCGTGCAAGATACCTCGCTCATACAACCTGGTTATCGTACTTTCGTCTAGCCCAACTTCGCGCAAAATTTCTTTATTATGTGTCCCCTGATCGGCCGCGACAGTTAATGCGCCGCTATCTTGTCCATCGAAAAGCCAAGGACCTTTCGGTAGACGCACAGTGTGCTCTCCCACCTCCACGCTATAGGTTGGCTGCATAACTTCGGCCCAGGTACTTTCAAGCGCCTCATGAGGTTGTCGTACTCGACCCACCGCAAGACCGCCGCCGCCCGAGACCTGAGCCTCGAGTTCTTCGAAAGTACGAAACGTATGCATCCACGCGCGAATTTCGGTCATCAATTCATCATGATGTTGGCGACGCAAATCAGGGGTGAGGAAGCGCGCGTCACCGCGCAAATCGTTGCGTCCCATCATGGTGCAGTAGCGCGAAAAGGCCGGCGACCAGACGGGTGACGTTATCAGGGTAACGAGAGAGCCGTCGGCTAATTCAAACATCGGTGAGTCGGGCGCACTCAACGCCCAAGGCTCGTTCATTTCGTTGTCCATAGAGTTTATTTGCGCATGCAATCGCTCGTTGACGTTCAGCATGGTCGCCATCATCGATACATCCGCGTGGGTACCTTTGGCAGTGCGCGCGCATTGATTGAGGCCGGCAAGCGCCGCAATCGCGCCTTCTAAACCAGTGTACAGATCGGCGTGGCTGGACGAGTCATTCAAAGGGTGCTTGAGATTGTCTCCGTAGTGATCAAGCACTGTAGCAGTCGCACCTGCCTCGGCTTGCACGGTGGTTGCGAATGCGGGGCGTCCGGACCACGGTGAGTTTTGCCCGTATCCTGACATCGAGACAAAAACAATCTTGGGGTTCGCGGCCGAAAGAGCGTCATAGTGCAAGCCGAAGCTCGCCATTGTCCCAGGGCGAAAGTTTTCTACGACAACGTCGGCTTTCACACAGAGATCAAAGACGATCTCGCGCGCTTCGGGCCAATTCAAATCAATACACAGATTGCGTTTACCACCATTGAGCTGTAAGAAATAACCAGCGATGCCACCTGCTGTCGGGCTCCCGGCGCGCGCCAAGTCGCCGCTCGGCGGCTCGATCTTGATCACCGACGCACCGAGCTCTGCCAATATTCGCGTGCACGTGGGTCCTGCAAGCACGCGGGTAAAATCTATAACGGATATCCCCTCGAGCGGTTTCAATTAATTACCCTCGAAAATTGCCGTGCCCGGGCCACCGCTACGCAGGGCTGTCATACCGCGTTGCAGATCCTCACTGTCCCACATTGGCGCAAGCGCGGTGCCGATCGCACGATCCGCTGCCTCCACCCCCTCATTGACGGCGATGTTAACCAATTGTTTAATCCCGGCAATTGCAACCGTGGGGCCCGCCGCCAATTGCCGAGCCAAAGACATTGAGGCCGATCCAAGTTCGTCATCCGCGACGACCAAGTTGATTATGCCCCACCGTTCTAATACTTCCGGCTTATAACGACGCCCCAGCATGGTTATCTCACGTGCGCGCGCGGGACCCGCGAGACTAACCAAACGTGACACACCGCCGAGCAGCGGTGCGAGGCCAACGTGCACTTCAACAGCACCAACTTCCGCGCTCTGCGCAGCGACGATAAAATCGCAGGCCAGCGCCAACTCCAATCCGCCACCTAACACTGCACCGTTTAAGGCTGCGACCGTCGGCACCGGTATCGACTCAAGCCGGCCCAGAATTTCGACCGCGTCGATGGCCTCTGCAGATAGTTCCCCTACATCTGCACCAGCACAAAAATGGCGTAGCTCGCTGCGAATTAAAATCGCCCGCGCGCCCTCAGCCGCGGCCGCTTCGAGGCAAGTGCAATATTGCTCTATGAAAGCAGTGGTAATGAGGTTATGTGGGGGGTTGCTTAGGGTGACGACACCGACTGCACCGTCGTGTTGCAAATTG
>CAWLAW010000493.1:0-3274 GCA_963854885.1 Gammaproteobacteria bacterium
CGCGGATTCGAACTGCGCCTCCGCGTGAACGATATGCATGCCTTTCCCGCCACCACCCGCGGCCGCTTTGATGAGTATGGGAAACCCGATTCGCTTTGCTTGTTCGAGTAATTCCTCCACGTCATCGTCACACGCTGTAGATGGTGCTAGAGGCACCCCATGTCGGGCGACAAACTCCCGGGCCGCGACTTTGTCACCGAGCAATTTTATAACTCCGGGGTTTGGACCAATAAAGCGCATGCCAGCAGCAATCACGGCACTCGCGAAATCACCGTTCTCGGCGAGAAACCCATAACCGGGATGCACCGCGGTCGCAGCAAATCGACGGGCTACGGTGACAATCTGTTTGGCATCGAGATAGGCACCCGTCGGCGTATCACCGACGATCTCACAACTTTCACCTGCTTGCTCGATATACGGGGATCCGACATCGATATCGTGATATATCGCAACTGTGGCGATGCCCAATCGGCGGCACGTCTTAATAATTCTAAGCGCTATCTCGCCGCGATTGGCCACGAGTACCTTGAGATTTGCGTCTGCCACGGACATAGCCGATAAAACCTTTCAAATTCGTTATTGATTACGTTGCCAGTGGCCGGCACCGAGTTACGCGATGCGATTGATCCGTTTCGATCGAGAAGCCAGACAATATTCGATAGAATCAGTATCTACCGGCGCTCCGCATTATATAGGCATCCACGCAAGCCTAGTATTGCGGCGTGACACAGTGCATGTGCCACTACAGATTCTCCAAAAACGACAGGACAATTAGTGATGAACTACGGGTTTGAGCTTGACGACGATCAACAAAGCATCCTCGACCAGGCCGATCGATTTTCGCGCGCCGAACTATATCCTTTGTCAGAAAAAATGGATAACGAGGAATGGTGGCCGGACGAGGCTTTTCCAAAACTCGGCGAGATCGGATACCTCGGCATAACCGTCGCCGAAGAATTCGGCGGCGCGGGCTTAGACCTCATGAGCGCTGGCCTCATTCTGCAGGCGATGTCACGTTGGAATCATGCATTAGCACTAAGTTGGGTCGCTCATGACAATTTGTGTGTTAATAATATTTTCGCCAACGCGGATAATGAGCAACGTAGAAAATATTTACCCAAACTCTGCGACGGCACGCACATCGGGGCGCTCGGCTTAACCGAGCCGGGTGCAGGATCCGACGCGCTCGGTTCGATGCGCACAACCGCCAGACGCGAAGGCGACTGCTATGTACTCAACGGCACAAAGCTCTACATAACAAATGGCCCGGTTGCAGACGTGCTCCTGGTCTACGCAAAAACCAACAAAGACAAAGGCCAACACGGCATCTCAGCGTTTATCATTGAAGCTGGTTTTCCCGGATTTAAGGTCGCGCAGAAACTTGTAAAAATGGGTTTTCGCGGAAGCCAAACGGCTGAATTGGTGTTCGATGATTGTCAGGTGCCGGTCGAAAATTTAGTTGGAGTCGAAAATGAAGGTGTGAAGGTTGTGATGAGTGGTCTCGATCTTGAACGCGCAATGATCACGCCGATTTGCCTGGGCATTTGTGAGCGTGCTTTGGAACTCTCTATCGATTACGCCAACACACGCGAGCAGTTCGGACGTAAGATCGGCGAGTTCCAAATGATTCAGCAAAAACTCGCCGATATGTATGTGTGGACAGAAACTTTACGTACGTTTAATTACCGCACGTTGGCGGCGGCGAGCCAGGTGGCTGCCGGGGAAGCCGGGCGCGGCGACATCCATAAGTTAACCGCCGCGTCGGTGAAATATGGCGGCGAAATGATGAATCGCGTGCTCGATGAAGCGCTACAGATCCATGGCGGCTCCGGGTACATATGGGAATCTGAAATTAATCGCTTATATCGATCGATTAAATTATTAGAGATCGGCGCAGGTACGACTGAAGTACGAAATCTGATTATCGCCGGCGAACTTCTACGCAACTAGACGGTTATTTTGCCGACTAGACCGGCAGCAAAAGTTATCTGCGAGCGCGAACTCCGCAATTTTCGCGATTATTAACGTTTTCCGGAACCATTGCGCACCGCACGGCGCGTAAAAATGCTGCCAACCGGGCGACTTTTCGGCGTATCTGGTTGATAATTAACCGATTGCAAGGCATGGTCCACGATGTCGTGAACACCGTGGGTCGGGACCTCGGCAGGCGCCAGTCAATTTCTAGGAGAACGCTTTTTAATGAAAACTGATGTAATCGTCGTCGGCGCTGGATTCGCCGGCATGTACATGCTTTATAGACTACGTGAAGCCGGATTCTCAACGCGCGTCTTAGAAACTGCCGACGGCGTCGGCGGGACTTGGTATTGGAACCGCTACCCAGGCGCCCGATGTGATGTGACGAGCGTCGATTACAGTTTTTCGTTCGACGAAAAGTTACAACAAGATTGGGAGTGGAGTGAAAAGTACGCCACCCAGCCAGAAATTCTGCGTTACGCAAATCATGTAGCTGAGCGCTTCGATCTACGTCGGGACATCCAGTTTAATACCCGAGTCAAATGCGCCCAATATGATGAAGCCACGCAAAGGTGGAACGTTGAAACAGATGATGGCGAAACATTTAACACTCAACACTACATATTCGCATCGGGGTGTTTGTCCGTACCAAAAGCGATCGATATAGCCGGACAGGACGCCTTCGCCGGCGCCACTTACCATACGGCGGATTGGCCACTACAGGGAGTCGATTTTTCCGGACAACGAGTTGCCGTGATCGGCACCGGGTCTTCCGGCATTCAGTCGATGCCCATCATTGCCGAGCAGGCCGCTAGCTTAACCGTGTTTCAACGAACCCCTGCATTTAGTTTACCGGCAGAAAATCGCTTAGTTGATGACACGGAACGTGCGAATTGGCAACGCGAATACCCCGAACGTCGTGCAAGTTCTCGGCATTCATTATTCGGCGTTCCCAACTACCCAATGGACAAGTCTGCCTTTGATGTGTCTGATGAAGAACGCGAGCGAGCCTATCAAGCGGCATGGGAAACCGGCGAGCTAGTCGCAGTCATGCAGCAGTACAACGACCTGCTAACCGACCAAGCCGCGAACGATACAGCTGCGGATTTTGTACGAAACAAAATACGCTCCGTCGTACAAGACCCGCACGTTGCAGAAACCTTGTGCCCAACAAGTTTTCCGATTGGCACCAAGCGCGCCTGCCTCGATACCGGTTACTACGAAATGTTTAATCAACCGCATGTCGAATTAGTCGATTTACTGAAGACGCCAATTGAGGAAATTACCTCGAATGGCGTGA
>CAWLAW010000494.1:0-3268 GCA_963854885.1 Gammaproteobacteria bacterium
CCAGCCGAGTCTTAACCTCCCTCCTACGCCGCTTGGATCCAGGTACCTAATCGATACAGACCCCGCCCACGAGCGATTACTCAATCCCGCACGAACATTGAAGGAGCGATTGCGCCGACAATTAGGGCGCAATTGGGCATCGCCTTGGCAAGGTAAAAGTGGGTTCCCCGCGATTACCGAGGCTTGGAATAGCGCTGTCTTTGCTTCACGCTTCGGAACATCGGGATCGATGGTCGTTTTCGGTGGCGGTCACAATAGTTATTTCGGGTCCTCCGTACATTCGTTCGATCTCGCCAGCCGGCAATGGCGTCGGCTAACGGACGGCTACGTCTCGGGCACGCCGAACGCGTACGGAGAAGGAGCCGTTTACCCAAACGCGGTCTACCCCGACGGTTCTCCCCTGCCACCCCACACGTACGATTATGTTCAATACGACGAACAAGGGAACGATTACATTCTGTTGAAGGGACAGACGGAACTTGGACCGAATGTTAAAGCCGTGGCAATTCCGCTTTTATTCAATCTCAACACGTTAACTTGGCGGCGCGGACCCCAGCATCCCGCCGCGATATTAAATTCTGGCGGGTTTACGACCTGGGATGCGACGCGGAGATATTTGTGGGGACACTCCGGCGATGCCGGGGGCGGTAATTGTTTTGTTGCGTATTGTCCTGATGGAATGAACGCCGACGGCACGTTTGGATCCTGGCAAGCGTTTCAGCCGAATAAAATGGCAGGCAACGCCGACCACAATTCAATGCAAATAGAACCAGATGCCGACGTGATCGTAGTTGCAGCCCATGCGCAGAATACGCTTTACACAATTCGACCAGATGAACCCGCGAGAGCGCTCCGCGAAATACATTCAACCGGCGACATGCCGAAGCTCATGCAATATGCGGCGCTGGAGTACTCCACCAAACTACGGAAATTAGTTTATTACGCCTCAACCGATCGGGCGCAAGTTCACGTCATATCGCTCGATAAGGTCGCGCGCTGGGAAAATATAACATCTGTCCAGAGTCTCGATCCCATTGAACATGCGCGAGCGGCGACCAACCACCGTCCCAGTATTGAACACACCTTCGGGCGTTTCCGCATCGCGAGCTACGAGAGCTGCGACGTTGCGATATTGCTCCGGCACGTCGATTCGCCAGTTTATGCATTCTTACTGCCGGATTTAGAGGATTGAATGCTCTGACAGGTGCCGACGGTTGATCGCGCGGGAACATGGTGCCGGAACGGAGATTCGAACTCCGGACCTACGCATTACGAATGCGTTGCTCTACCAACTGAGCTATCCCGGCACTGTTTGTTTTGTTGCAACGCGGTAACAGGGAGCTTTCGCTATCCTCCCTAGGTCCACCTACCCGCACCCGAACATCACCTCTGATGCCGATTGGCGCGGAATGATACCCTAAAATCTCCTAGATTGAGTAGTGTCGCAGCACAATTGGCAGTTAGTTCGAGAAGTGGTGGCAGTAAATTAGTCGATTTTTTACACAGCTAGTCGCTGTTTCTAATTCGGATCACAATGTCGATCATTTCGGCAATGGTACCGGCCGGTGCAGGCGGTAAATCATCGATACGTAGTTCGGAAATATCCACATCAGTAAGCTCACCGTCATCAACGTTATAGAAATGATGATGCGGCGATACGTTCGAATCGTAGAAAACCTTGCTCGCATCGACAATCACTTGTCTCACCAAGCGCCGTTCTGCGAATAATCCCAGGGTGTTATAAATAGTCGCCTTCGATACCGAAACCCCGTTTGTCACCAACTGCGCGAGCACTTGGTCGGCCGAAAGGTGTTGGCGGCGCGCCAATAGTATTCGCGCAATTGCCATTCGTTGGGCCGTAGGTGAAATGCCGTGACCGAGCAAATGATCCGATATGGCGTCCTTGTCTACTGGTAAATTATGCACTTTAGTCACCATGCCCGCAGTATAGCCACGATTTAGACTCTGTCTAGTTTCAACCCCGTACTATGTTAGTACTGCCGTACGCAGACCTTTCTGGCACGTGAACAACTCCATTCCGATTCGTTTAGCGCGGGTTCGACTCTTGGGGAAGACCCCTCAGAATTTGCCACTACACAACGGTGTGAGCGCGGCGCGTGCCCGCTTTGTCAAGATTCTTTACACCGGTAATCGATCCCATTTATCGACTATCTCTTTGTTTATAAAAGATAAAACTAATACAGCTTGTTAGCGGTCGGGCTTCAGCCCCCGATAATGTGTCAATATCCTTTACAGTCTCGGCACCCGCAAGTCTTGGTATCGCCCGCAAGTCATTGAAAAATTACAATATTTTTAGTTTGGCTCGCTAATTGCCTCGATCACCGCAAAAGCTTACGCAAAAATACCGAATGGGGGTAACACTAATGATTTACACCAAATTACTGTCCACGGCGAGTTCTCATGGCAGAAAGGTGTACTCAATGAGGCGTTCGGCAGTACCTTCGCGATCTAACCAACCGAGCGCAATGGTAAATTCTCCGTCTAGTTCGGCGACGATGTCAGCGCTGCTACCGGGCGGGAGCGCGTTAAACACCTCTTTATGCCAACACGCGAGATCGTTAGTCGCGCCGACTGAAGATTCCGTGCAGCCCATCGGTTGCGTCGACGGAACCGTATAGGGGCTTCCGGCTGTGTAACCGGCAACAAGAGCCCGGTTGAGGCGCATTCGATCGGCCATGCTCGCGGCGAGCACGCTGATCTGGGAACGCAGATAAGCGTCGTGGCTGTATTGCAAACCGCGTACTTGCATTGCAGCGATACCGAGCAGACCGATCGCAAGTACCAACATCGCGATGAGGACCTCGATTAGCGTAAATCCGCGTGAACGCCTATGGCGATTGATATTATTTAATCGCCGAATGCACGGCGTAACTAATGGATTTCGCATTTCATTTCTCATGGGCACGTAGAGAGCGTTGCATCAGTTGTCGGGCGCCCGGTCGCGCTAATTGTGATCCGGCGGCCGTTATACGTTGAACCATCGCGTCGATCGCACACGTCAATCGTACCGCGGGGGGTTGCACTACCGTTCGATGAGTAAACCAACGCGGTAGAGTTGTCTGTCGTATCGCCAGCAGATATGGTTTCGTTCATCGTCGCCGCACATTCGAAGCTAACTCGTTTGATAATTTCGAAATCGAGGATCCCGTTGCCATTCACATCTTCGCCAACGTCCATCACGCCATCGCCGTTTGCGTCTTCAACATCTGAATCTGCCAACCCATCACCATCGATGTCGCGAAAAATA
>CAWLAW010000495.1:0-3260 GCA_963854885.1 Gammaproteobacteria bacterium
TGGCTAATCGTCTCCACCAACACACTCAGCTCGCTACCGGTCGGGGCGTTAACACGGTGAAACCTCAATTGGCCGTTGTGCTTTTTACGGTAAACACCGTCAATGAACAGTATGTGAAAGTGCACATTGAGATTGAGCGCCGAGCCAAAGCGTTGTACAAGCGTCACCGCGCCGGTATGTGCCATGGTTCGTTTGAACCCGGCTTTGTTCACCAGGTGGGTTGAGATCACCCGGTTAACAATCGCCAGCACTTTGCTCATTACACGCGGGTTATTGGCCAGTAAAAATCGTAGCGGGTAAGGCAGGCTAAGCACCCACTGACGAATGGGTTTGTGCGGTAAGACGTCATCGACCAACAGCGCGGCGGTTTCCACCATACGCCTCGCGCCGCAACCGGGGCAAAACCCGCGGCGTTTACAACTGAACGCGACGAGATGCTCGTGCCGGCACTCGGCACAACGGACGCGCAGAAATCCCCGTTCCAATCGACCACACTCAAGATACTCGTCGAACTCTCGCGTGACATGGCCGGGCAGAAAACTGCCGGCCTCGTTTAAGCGCGATTGAAATTCAGGCCAATAGCGCTCAATCAGTTGGTAGAGCAGTGTTCGCTCTGGCTTGCGCCGAGAATAGGTAGACGCTTCACCGCCGGACATCCTGTCCGGCCATGCGTGAGTCATGAAACGCGTCCTTGCGTTACTCTATTTCAATCAATTTATCAGCAATGAGCGCACAGGTAAAACGCGCGTTAGCTAGAGAGTATATCTAACGACCGCTTTGGGCACAGAGTGTGTAAAAACATCAAAGGCCGCTCGGCGACTCGTCGGTCTCGGCTAAACGGGGCCGGTCTGCTTCGTCGCGGGTTCGAACCGGGATCTCCAATGATCGGCAATCTATGCATGTCCCGAATACACGAATGCTTGGAGCACTCGGCTTGTCAGGCTTCCCTCGTAATTCGCGCGGTCGATCACGGTGGCGGTGATTCGATTATGCGCTCTACGCACTACTTTCAATCGAGTCTGATCCTACGGGGGAAATACACTGGAGGGGAAATACACTGGGACACCCACGATATCGACGCTTTTCTCGGTGCCCGTCCCGAAATGCCGATGAAGAAATTAAAAGACATCGTTGAGTCAGGCAAATTTCATCCGGCAATTGAGCTACTACCGGAATTAGCCCAAGGCCCAGAAGTTCCGACAGCGCAAGCAGATTATTACGAACGTTATACTGCGCGCGAGACGTTTCAACGAATTATTATCAATCAGATGGCGAAAGTTGGTGCAAGTGCCGTCGTGTTTCCGACCACCAATATTCCCTCCCCGACGCGCGTCGATCTCGATGCGGGAAAATGGGGAACGTTTACATTTCCCACTAACACCTTGATTGCGGCACAAAGCTGGATGCCCGCGATCAGCGTACCGGCTGGTTTCACAACACAAGGCTTGCCAGTAGGTATGGAAATACTGGGTTTACCATATCGTGAAGCCGATCTACTGTCGCTCGCCTACGCCTTCGAACAGGCGACAAACCATCGCCGTCCATCGGCAATTCTGCCGGAGCTCGTGTAAATTCCCTAGAGCTGAATGAGGCTCTCGCGTCACCGCCCATCTCCCGATCACAAGATAATTTCCGATCGACGCCTGACTACGTTCGGTGCAACGATTCCGAACGATCTAATGCGCAGCGCGCGCCGCGGAATCGTGTTACGCGGATTGCGAATTGATTTTCTTAAAGGCCGTTAACCACCTCAGCCCAATCCTCCAACGCGTCTTCCTGACCTTCGACGATCTGGATCGCAAGTTGGTTGTAGCCGGCATCCCGTAGGCTGGCGATCTTCTCACGCAAGATCGGTGCAGTGCCTGTCATCGATAGGTTCTTGATCAAATCGCCAGAAATCAATTCTTTTTCTTCATCGCGCAGATAGATGAGATGACCACGATGCAGATCAAGGTAGCGTGCGTCGTGCGGTTCATAGTTCGCATAGAATTCTTTATACCGCGCGACGATCGGTTCCCAACTCGGATCCATCGTAATAAGAGCGCCATGGTCTTGAGCGTCCACCATGCCGTGGAACATGATCGCAGGTAAGGGCCCTGCCTGTGCCAGGGCTTTCTCGCTGTCATAGGGTTCGCCCTCCTCTAACACTCTGCCGAGCGTGTACACCGTACTGTAGAGGTCATCGATCTTATTACCAGCAGTCGTCCAAGCATCCTGCATTGCTGCAAGATCCGAATTCGCTACCTGTTCGTTACCCGCAAATGTAATCCAACCGGCGTTCATGCTCGCACAGGTCGCACGCGCTTTAGGTCCCATCGCAGACATGTGAAGTGGGATCGGATCGACGGTATTCATTATGCCGCGGTCAGGATGCAGGAGGCGCATCTTACGCTGCTGACCTTCTAGTTCGACGGCGACCGTTTCCTTGCGTAGCAGTCCGTACACCTGCTCGACATAGGCTTGCATGTCACGGAGTTTTATCGCGCTCATGCCCATCGTACGGCGACCGGTAAAACCCGTGCCAACCCCAAAGTGAATGTGCCCCGGGGCCAACTCGTTCAATGTCGCGAATGCCGCGGCAGTGACTGGCGCGATGCGATTACTCGGAATAGCGACCCCGGTACCGAGTTGGATCGATGTCGTCGCTTGCGCAGCCAACGCCATCACCGCATAAACATCGGCGCACAAAAGTTGACTGTCATAAAACCAGGCATATTTAAAACCCAGTTCTTCGGCACGTTTAACAACTTTCCACGAATGCGTGGAGGTGAATAAAGCAATTCCAAATTCCATCAGCGGACTCCTAAGCGTAATCGATTGGCACAGCTTCCGATTTGGGCAACAGTCGAAATCATCTTACTAGCACTCGGTAATTTTCGCAGCAACGCGGGAAAATAACGAATCGAATGGTACCCAAGTTCCGCGAATTCCTTTTCCATTAGATATTCAACGCTCGGTTTATTGCGGTCAATTCGCGCCGAGTTGCTAGTTTGGCTGAGAGCACGCGCTCGCGTCTTAGCAGACAGTGACAAAGATTCACAATTTGCTTCATGGAACTGGAGATCAGGCAACGGATGAAAAAATCCCTAAAATGAAATCCGTCATGACGGAATTTCCGCATGATATCGAATCGCATGCGCCGATCGGTCAAGCGCGAAAAAGAATGATGGCGTACAAGGTTCGCCACTTTCCTGTAACCGAAAATCACGTATTAAAAGGATTAATCACCGACCGAGATATTAAATTGATCTTGGGACCGG
>CAWLAW010000496.1:0-3258 GCA_963854885.1 Gammaproteobacteria bacterium
CTATCTAACGCACGGATTGTCACCGATTGCGCCCGTTCGACGGTTTCGTAAACTCCCGGTACCGATAAACAACCTTCTTCCACCTGCTCTATGCCTACAGCCTGAACAACAACCGGATTTATGAGGCAAAGTGGTCGATCGCGTGTATCCGATATATCAACAACGATGATCCGCCGGTGTTCGTCAACTTGAGTTGCGGCAAGGCCAATACCTGGCGCGTCATACATAGTTTCCAGCATATCGTCGAGCAGCCGGTTTACTTCCACATCGACGGTCGTCACAGGAATCGCGACATTGCGCAACCTGGGATCGGGAAATGTAAGGATGTGCAGAATTGCCATGCTCGAGAAGTGTCAGCGGACGAGTTTGCAGAATACTTCTAAGGCCCTGATTATTCAATTGGAATCCTGGCTGGCCGGGGTGTTCCATATTTTTGTTCGATATTCAGTCTGATTCTGCTAAACTACGTTAAGTAATGCACGTAAGGGTATTGAGATGCCTATAAAAGTTATGGTTTTATTGGTCGCGACGATATGGCTCAGCCCAGCCGTCGGCGAAGAAGTTTCGATTAATCCGAGTAACCCCGGCAACTACACGGTCGTTAAAGGGGATACGCTTTGGGACATTTCTGGGCGATTTTTAACTTACCCGTGGCAATGGCCCGACATCTGGCAGGTTAATCCGCAGATCGACAATCCTCATCTGATCTATCCGGGTGATCAAGTCTACTTGACGTACAAAGATGGTCGTCCAATCCTGAACTTGTCGCGTGGCGGCATGTACGGTGGCCGCCGCGTCAAATTATCGCCCTCAGTGCGTGAATATGCTCACGACGACCGGATCGCACCGTTACCGCTGGATGCGATTGCGCCATTTCTGTCACGTCCTCAAGTGATGGCGTTGAGCGACATCGAACGGACCGGATACGTTATATCTAGCCAAGACTTACATCTCCTCAATGGCTCAGGTAATCGGATTTATGTTCGAAACCTCGGTGACCTCAGTACCGACCAATATTCAGTATTTCGCGTCGGAGGCGAGTATCGCGATGGCCAAACGAACGAATTGCTTGGCCATGAGGCCTTGCATATCGGAGATGTAGTCATCGAAACGGACGGCGATCCAGCGACAGCGAGGATCGTACGCTCGACGAAGGAAATCCTCGCGGGCGACCGCCTAATGCCTCAGCAATCCGATGAGTATCCGGATTTTATTCCACACGCGCCTGACGCTGGGGTGGAAGGGACGATAATTTCTGTCATCGATGGCTTTTCGCAAATTGGCCAGTACCAAGTAGTGGTGCTCGACCGGGGAATCGGCCAGGGCGTTGCGCCCGGCCATGTGTTGGCGATATATCAGGCCGGCATCGTTATTAAAGACGAATTAGCTTCCTCGATAGAGGCGATGGAACGGTATGACTCAATTCAGCGTGCACCGGCCGAAACGACCGGCTTAAAGCATGTTGGGGCCGTAATTGTGGCAAATGCGGCGGCCGCAAAGAATTCAATCGACGAATTCCTCAACGAAGCTAAAGGTGGGCGTGCGTCATTAGTGACGCTCCCTGAAGAACGGGCCGGCGAACTAATGGTCTTTCGCGCATTCGAAAACGTCAGCTACGCATTGGTAATGAATACCCAGCGGCCAGTTCACGTTACCGACAAGGTGAAGAACCCCTAAGCCTCAAAACCGTTTTTAGCGGTTTGTGCCGCAAGCTGATTAACTGCCGATGGTCGAATAGATACGTGCACTGGCCGCCATGGGACGTTATGCTCCCAGTTGATGGACAACGGACTGGACATCGATGAATGCCGCTGTGTACTGGCTTACCACGCAGCGGCGATTAATAGCGCTGCGAATCTCGTAACGCTTTCGCGCGCCTTCGTTGCGGCGCGAACGGCTCAAGATTCCATCGACGCGACCAGCAAAAAACTGACAAATCTGGCGCGCTCGATCGACTGCGAATTGCGCTGGGAAATTGCCGATAAAAGCCTCGCCTGGTGGTCGCGACCTAAGCACCACATTGTTACTATATTCGACCGCGAATACCCTGCGCTATTGCGCGAAATCCCGATGCCGCCCCCGGTGCTATTTGTTCGCGGGAACATTCGCGCCTTGGCGAGCGCGCAAATCGCCGTCGTCGGTAGCCGCAAGCCCAGCCATTCAGGTAAAGAGATCGCATTTCGCGTTGCACGCGCCTTGTCTACACGCGGGTTTACGATAACGAGTGGGCTGGCGAATGGTATCGACGCTGCTGCGCATCGCGGCGCAATTGACGCCAACGGATCGACAGTCGCAGTGTTCGGCTGTGGTATTGATCGCATCTATCCGGCGAGAAATCGCGAATTGGCGATGAGCATCGCGACAACGGGAGCGTTAGTGTCAGAATTCCCCCTCGGTTCGCCACCGCGTCCGTATCATTTCCCTCGACGGAATCGGATCATTAGCGGCTTATCGCTTGGTACTTTGGTGGTCGAGGCAGCGGCGAAAAGCGGTTCGATATCGACCGCGATGCACGCCCTCGATCAAGGGCGTGAAGTGTTTGCGATACCTGGTTCGATCCGCAACCCAATGAGTGTTGGTTGTCACCGGTTAATAAAGCAAGGCGCTACCTTAGTTGATGGAATTGAAGATATATTAGAACAGCTACCTTGTCCGGCCGAGATCCCGAATCTTGTCGAGCCAACGATTGCGCCAGAAAGTTCTCGGCATGATGAAATCTTGAATCGAGACGAGCAATGCCTACTTGGCGCTTGCGAATTCGACCCCGTGACGTTCGACGAACTAGTCGAACGGACTGGATTGACGACAAGTGTGGTTTCCTCCATTCTGTCGGCCCTTGAGGTCAAGGGCATGATCCAATCGTCGGCTGGCAACTCGTACGTGAAACTTTCTCCGTAATGAAGTTAGCCATAGAACGGAAAAATAGCCGATAGGTGGCGCGACTTCGGTCAAATATAGCCACCTCCAGATCGAGGCGACAATGAAGCAAACAGTAATCGACATCCTAATCTACCTATTCGAGCACTATATCGATGACGAAATAGAGCTTGATGAGGACCACGATAGGGTGAAGTCTGAATTGCGCGACGCCGGGTTTGACCGTGTTCAAATCGGCAAAGCGTTCGACTGGTTACAGGATCTGGCTATCACGAATGAGCAAACGACGCCGCAAATTTCGGAGAATGCGACCTCGATGCGGATTTATGCGCCAGAAGAAGAGTCTAAGCTTGACGCTGAATGTCGCGGATTCGTACATTT
>CAWLAW010000497.1:0-3256 GCA_963854885.1 Gammaproteobacteria bacterium
TCGTGGGTAATCCAGCGCGTTCGACCAGTGAGACGACGCGCGACAGATCCTGATCCTTGATTAAACCCATCCTATTCGAAAGCTCTGCCGCCATGCACATGCCGCACGCTACCGCCTCGCCGTGTAACCAACGACCGTAGCCGAGTACGTTTTCGATACCATGACCGAATGTGTGACCTAGATTTAGCAACGCTCTAACCCCGGATTCGAGCTCGTCCTTAGCGACGACTTCCGCTTTATTTCGACACGAACGCTCTACCGCGTGAGCAATCGTTTGCTCATCTAAGCCGAGCAAATCTTCCATGTGCACTTCTAGCCAGACAAAAAAATCATAATCGCCAATTAAACCGTATTTAATTATTTCGGCAACGCCTGAACGCAACTCTCTTTCAGGCAACGACCGTAGGCTCGAGGTATCCGCGATTACGCTGGTCGGTTGGTGGAAAGCGCCGATCATGTTTTTTCCGAGCGGGTGGTTCACCGCGGTTTTGCCGCCTACCGACGAATCAACCTGCGCGAGGAGGGTGGTGGGAATCTGCACGAAGTCGATGCCACGCTGATAACTCGCGGCCGCATAACCGGTAATGTCGCCGACAACGCCGCCACCGAGCGCGACGAGAGTGCAGCTTCGATCGAAGCGATGCTCCAGCAGGTTTGTGATTATTACCTCGAGGCTGTCGAGCGTTTTAAATTCTTCTCCGTCGCTAAGAATGGTTTTGACCAAATTACGATCACGAAATGCGCGCTCGAGCGGAGCCAAATAGAAAGGCGCAATTGTCTCGTTAGAAACGATCATTACCTGTTTAGAGCGCACCCGGTCGCGAAGAAAATCCTCATCGGTGAGGAGGTTCGAATCAATAAAGATCGAATAGGAGCGAGCGTCTAGATCCACATCAACAATATTCATTTACAGGCCACTCGAATTTCTTTTATTGCTTCCGGCAAGTTCAGTTTCCCCGTATCTACAATGAGATCGGCGACATCGCGATAAAGATGTTCGCGCTGCTCGAGAATTTCACGCATTCTGCCGATCGGATCTTCAGTATTGAGGAGTGGTCGATTCGTGTCACGACGCGTTCTTTCAATTAGTTCCTCAACCATCGCATGGAGATAAACAACAAAGCCGCGCGAGCTCAAGGCGACCCGATTTTCCGGCTTCAACACAGCGCCGCCACCGGTTGCCAAAACGACGTCGTCAAGTTGGGTTAATTCATCGATAATCCGACTTTCCCGTTCGCGAAACCCGCTTTCGCCCTCGACATCGAAAATTAACGCAACGGATGCTCCCGTGCGCTTTTCGAGTTCTTGATCTGCATCGATAAAGTGTTTGCGGAGATTCTTCGCCAGTCGACGACCGATGGTTGTTTTACCCGCTCCCATAGGGCCCACTAAAAATATTCGATTCTCGGACATCAGAAAGTTCGACTCATCGTCGCTTTAACGTCGTCGCTAACGTCGGGACGAGCGATTGAATCTGGCAAGGCCATTTTTGCAACGTGACGATCAATCATTAGACTGCTGAACAGGAAGCGTGATGTTATCGCAGATTGTTGCAGGTCATCGAAAATTGCGCAAAAAAAAGCGGAGCCGAAGCTCCGCTTAGTCAAATTGTCCAACCGCCGCTCTAGCGTGAAGATACCGACAGCGAGTCCTTGAGGATTTTCGGTGTGACAAACACCAGCAGTTCCTGTTTTGACGCGTTCTCGCTATGCCTTTTGAACAAACGTCCCAAATACGGAAGTTCCGAGAAGAACGGGACACTCGTTGTGTCATCACGGCTGTCAGATTCGAAGATACCACCTAGTACGACAGTGTCTCCGTTCGCTACGAGTACCTGAGTCGAAACTTCATTCGTATCGATACTCGGGATGTTGTTAAAAATCTCACCGACTGAGTCCTTATTAATTGAAAGGTCCATAATAATTCTGTCATCGGGAGTGATATGCGGCGTGACTTTCAAACTCAAGACCGCCTTTTTAAACGACACGGATGTCGCGCCACTGGATGATGCTTCCTGGTAGGGAATTTCCGTACCCGCCTCGATTATCGCTTCCTTCTGATTAGCCGTAATCACCCTGGGGCTAGACACAACCTCACCGCGACCTTCCGCTTGTAACGCCGAGAGTTCAAGCTGGAGCAAATAGCTACCAATGCGCCCAATAGACCATTTAAACGCCGCCGCTGGCCCGGCGACCCCGAGATCGACAATGTAGTTTTCGAGGCCGTCTGTATGGAATGCTGTGGTAGAACCGTAGGTCACGTCGCCCGGTATTGCACCGCCAACTGCGCTAATAAAATCCGACTTAGTACCATTACCGGATGTGAGTGCCTGGTTCTTCTGGTCGCTGAAGTGGCTATAGCCAAATCGAACACCGAGTTCCTTACTGAAGTCCTCATTTGCGATCACGATGCGTGATTCAATGAGTACTTGCCGCACCGGTACATCGAGCGCCACCACCACTTCGCGAATATCAGTTAGCTGGCTTGCAGTATCTTGAACCAGCAGCGTGTTCGTTCGCGCATCAACTGTGACGTTGCCCCGTTCGGACAACAAGTTGTTCGCATCGTCTTTGATCAATCCAGCGATATCGGATGCCTTCGCATAATTAACCTGTACGAACTCTGTGCGAAGTGGCGCGAGCTCTTGGATCTGCTGCTGTGCCTCGAGCTCGAGTTTTTCGCGCGCCGCAATTTCTTCTTGCGGGGCGACCATCACGACGTTGCCAATCTGGCGCATTCCAAGACCTTTAGATTTCAGAATAATATCCATGGCCTGATCCCACGGAACATTTTTAAGGCGCAATGTCACGTTGCCACCAACCGTATCGCTCGCAACAAGGTTGAATTCGCTGAAATCAGCAATTAGCTGCAAAACTGCGCGCACTTCGATGTTCTGGAAGTTCAACGAGAGGCGCTCGCCCGTGTAGCCAAATTTTGCCTTCTTGAGCTGCTCTTCCTCCACTGCAGTCAGCGGTTTCAATTCGATGGTGAATACGTTCTCTGATTGATAAGCGAGATGTTCATATAACCCAAGCGGACTAATAACCATCCGTGTGCCATTGCCATGTGCAAACGTATCGATCTCTTTGGCAGGTGTCGCGAAATCGATGACGTCTAGGCGCCGATCAAGCTCTTCGGGAAGTTCCGTGTCGACGAAGTCAATGAGAATATTCTTCCCTTGTTCGCGAATGTTAATACCGACGTCCGGATTCGACAGGTCGACAATTACCTGAGCTTCGCTGCCGGGTCCGCGCCG
>CAWLAW010000498.1:0-3231 GCA_963854885.1 Gammaproteobacteria bacterium
ATCCACTCAGGCGATCCGCTCAAATCCTCGGGTTTTGCAAACTCCGCTAAATGTACGGCCGCTTTGATGAGGGTGATGCCGCCGCGTTCCGCGGATCCGCGCGCCACATCGTCAGTCATGCCCATTTCGAGACGGCCAAGTTTCTTCGGGAAGCCCCATATTTCTCGCCCGCCACAAATCGCGACGTCATTGTCGAGAATGAGGTAGATGCTGTAGTTAACCAGGCGCCCCTCAAACGTCGCGCGGGTAAAAATATGTGCTTCGTAATAGCGTCCGAAACCCGACGACATAAAATCTGTGACCGAGACAAACATGTGATTTTCTTTGTTCGGAGTGAGCGGTTTGGGTACTAAAGAGCGTAGCACTTGAGCATCGGTTTCGAACTGAACTAACAGATTCGGAGAATCGCGATACTCGTAAGGGGGCTCGCGGTACACACCCGACATAGCCGGGGTACTGTAAGGGTGGATACTCTTTTTTGCTGCGGGTTTGTTAGCCATTGTCGGTCTGCTCCGGACGTGTTGAGTTCGTACATTATATCCGGACATTGTTGGCGCGTCCGAATGGCCCATCGTTAGGGTTTTAGACGCTCGACCATTTTCCATAGTGAGGCTGAATCGTTGGCGGCTGCGAATATGTCGACCAGCGGTAAGGCAGCGGCCATCCCACGAGCGGTCGGCTCATAGCCCGATGTGGCGACTAGGGGATTGAGCCATATAATTTGCCGCGCACGGCGGCGCAATCGAGTCATTGAATTTCGCAGAGTTTCGGGTTCGCCGGCGTCGAGTCCATCGCTTAATATGATGATTGTCGACTGGTTGCCGGTCAGACAATGCGGGTAATAGTCGAGAAACTGGGTAAAGCTTGATCCGATCTGCGTTCCTGCGCCGATATTTGCGGTCGACGGCCTTATTTCGATGGCGTTGAAATCCGTCCAATGACTATCCATCTTCGTTAAGTCATTCGCGAACCGGAATACGTCAACTCGCCAGGCTTGGCGTAAGACGGCGGCGGCGAAATGGAGCAACATTCGTGCGTACGGTTCCATCGAACGACTCACATCGCAAAGAAAAATTAATCGAGTGCGATTGATTCTACGCCGGCGCCAGCCCAGCTCGATTGGCAGTCCCCCATGGCGCAAACTTTTGCGCAGGATCGATCTGAGGTCGAGGGTATTTCCAGTTCGATGTGATTCTTTGCGCCGTGAGCGGCGTAGCGCAAGTTTCTTTGCTAGCGCTCGGGCGATCCGTTCGAGTTCTCGCACATCAGGTTCACTGTCCTGCGCCACATCCGCGGGGTCGCTGAGTGCGCGTCGCGAGGCAAGCGAACGGTTATCAGATCGCTCGGACTCGTGATCTTGTTCCACTTCCGATTGCCGGCTGGCAGACACCACAATGGCGTCCTTTGCATCCGGCGACAATTCGTAATCTGCGGAGGGCGGTTTCGCTGCGCTTTTATTTTCTTCTAGCAAGCTCGCCTGATCAGGGTTAACGGAGTCGTGGTTATCGTCGCCTTTCCAGTAGGCATTAAACAATTGCGTGAATAAGGGGATGTCTTCGGGTTTTGTGAGCAGACAAATACGTAGCGAGGATTGAAATTCTGCTCGTCGTGTGAGGTCGATGGCTCCGATAGCACGTAATGCTATTTCGGAGCTGCCCGGGGCAACAGGGATCCCGCAGCTATGGAGTAATCGGCAAAACTCGACGACATTCGTAGCTATCGAACCATTCGGCGTGGCAACTGCCACGCCTCGCGGGGCGCTGTCTTTCATCAAGCGTTCGTTGTCGCGGCGAGAATTTCGGTTAATTGGTGCTTTACTGCATCGAGGTCGCGGCGAGTTTTTGTCACGCACCCTAGGGTCGCGGTCGCAATTTCCGGGTCTAAATGATCAGCATGAAGTTCCACGAGCGCACACGCCCAGTCCAAGGTTTCGGACACCCCAGGTCGCTTATCGAGATCTTTGATCCGCAAAGCTTCGACGAAACGACATAATTGCTCGGCCAGCTGGGCATTTATATCGGGTAGCCGTCGTTGCACGATTTCGAGTTCCTTTGTTAACGACGGATAATCTATCCACAAATATAAACAACGCCGCCTAAGCGCTTCACCGAGTTCTCGAACCCGATTCGATGTGAGCACTACTAGCGGCGGGTGTAGAGCAGTGATCGTGCCGAGCTCGGGGATTGTCACTTGGTTCTCTGCGAGGATTTCTAACAAGAACGCCTCGAATTCCTCGTCTGCCCGATCGATTTCGTCGATTAAGAGCACTGGCGATTTGTCCCGGCGCAGCGCGCTCAATAATGGACGTTCGAGTAAATACGATTCGTCAAATATGGCTTTCTCGGTCGATAACGCATCGTGAGCCGCATTTTCCTCGATCTTGATACGCAGTATTTGCTTCGCGTAGTTCCACTCATAAAGCGCAGCAGCTGCATCTAATCCCTCGTAGCATTGCAGTCGGATTAATTCCGTTTCCAACGCGCGCGCCAACACTTTCGCGATTTCTGTTTTGCCGACCCCGGCATGGCCTTCGATAAGTAATGGCCGTTGCAAACGAATTGCCAAAAACAAGGCTGTCGCGATATTTTCATCACTCACGTATCCGCTACTCGAAAGTAAATTTGATACGTCGTCAATATGTCGAATATTACTCATTCGAAATACTGTCGGCCAAACGATCCGGCGGTCGGATTGATCACGTTAGACATGGTTAGAATGCTAAGTAGGCGACAATCAATATAGCGATTATTGCTGCCGGTAGCGCGAGGCGCTTTACAAGTGGCCCCCATACCGCACTGCCGATATCGAGAGCCTCGTTGTCATCGGCCAATGGACTTGGCGACTTTGGTTCGGTGCTATTCGTGGCAGTCACGACAGGAGCCGCTTCATGATCGTCGCTTAAGTTCACAGCGGCACCCGGCGTAATCTCGTCAACTAGTTTTCCCAGCCGCTCGGCAAAGTCGCCCATTAGTTTTTCGCCAACTTCCTCCATTACGCCGCGTCCGAATTGCGCTGCTTTGCCGCTAACTGTGAAGTCGCTCGACATCACGATTTCTGTGCCATCGTCTGTTGCTGTGGCGCGCAGGGTAACTTGTGTTTTCGCCTCGCCTCGCCCTTTAATTTCTTTTGCTTGTGCATCGGCAATTGCAAATTTCCCTTGATCATCGCGCTCGAGAAAATGGATCGACCCTCGGTAGGTCATTTCCATTGGCCCTAATTTCACTTTGAGAC
>CAWLAW010000499.1:0-3225 GCA_963854885.1 Gammaproteobacteria bacterium
GGATTAACTGGTATTGCAAAGCAGGATCAAGTTGCTGCTGATAGAGCCCCTCATCGACAGAAAGACTGCGTGTGACGGAACTTTCACGCAGCATCCGCAGGACTTTCGCCACGGCCTTCTCGACGATTTGTAAGTCGGACGTCCAATCCTTTAGTTGAGCTGAACGCTCGGCGATTGGCTTAGATAGCCAGTGATGGAACGCCGGGAGATCGAAGTTACAGGTACCGCCCGGTATCGCGATGCGCTGTTTAATTTGATTCGTGAGTTCGTCTGATCGAATAATCGCGCCGGGGTGGCAATCGCTCGATTTAAGGCTCGATAGCAAGGGCGCGACACTACTAAGTACTTCCTCTAACGCGCTTTGATCAACCCTTGGATTGTTACGTAATCCGGAAATTTTGTGCACGTGCCGTTCCAGCTCTTTGATCAACTCTCCCTTAATGTCGGTGCGACTGAGGAGGTCGCAAACTTCCAGGGCACTAATTATGGACGCACGGGTATGCCATTCGGTATCGCCATCGAGCCCATTTTGGATCGCTGCAAAAAGATGCTCGAGGCGCAAACAGTTGCGGATCCGCTCGTTTAACGGCTGCTCAAAGACTGTAATAGCATCAACCTCTGGAAACAGGCTGCTTTGGGCTCCGATCTCGGTGCTTTGCATTCGCTTGAGGCTCTGACTTCAGTTGTTGCGCAATTGTTGTGTATTTATCGTGCAGTATCTGAACAGGTTTTCTTAACGATTCGATACCAGAGGCATTTTCGACGATGTCATCTGCTAAGCGCAACCGTTGTTCGCGAGTTGCCTGAGTTCTCATGATTGACCCGACTCGTTCTCGGGTTAAATTATCACGTTTCATTACGCGGAGTATTTGGATTTCTACCGGGCAATCAACGACGAGAATTCTGTCGATATTTTCGTAACCGTGCTTTTCGACCAATAATGGCACACACATTATGCTGTATGGAGTTTCAATTGCGTCGAGCTGTTCACGGATTCGATCGCGAATTTTTGGATGTAAAATCGACTCGAGCGTCACGCGTTTCTCCTCGTCGTCGAAAATTAGCTGCCGTAATCGTGCCCGGTCCAACATTCCCTGGCTATCGAGTATTTCGTCGCCGAAAAATTCGACCACTGCCCTAAGGCCATCTGATCCGGGTTCGACGACTTCTCGCGAAACGATGTCCGCATCTACGATTGGTACGCCGAGCCGTTCAAATTCTCTGCATACGGCAGATTTGCCAGATCCGATCCCGCCTGTAAGTCCGATCAGCACAACGCTGCTCACAACGCATTCCCTCCATGTAGATAGCGTTGCATTATCTCGTCGCCCCAAAGCATTGCGATCCAACCAGCGATGGCAAGATACGGCCCAAAAGGGATAGGTTTAGCTTTATCGTGCGATGTAAAAACCATCATCGAGATCCCAATGATCGCCCCCACTACGGAGGACAAAACGACAATGAGCGGCAATAAATGCCACCCAAACCAGGCGCCTAATACAGCGAGAAGCTTGAAATCTCCGTAACCCATGCCGTCTTTGCCCGTTGCGAGTTTGAATCCCCAAAATACCAACCACAAGGATAGGTAGCCGAATATAGCTCCCAACACGGATTCTTCGAGACTGACAAATGTTCCCGTGTAATTAACGACGATCCCTGCCCACAACAACGGTAACGTGATCGAGTCGGGCAGCAGTTGCGTATCGAAATCTATCATGGCGAGTACGAGCAGCGCCCATGATAAAATCAAGGCGCTGAGACCGGCGGCGCTTAATCCGAAGTGCGACGCGACGGCTACACTGATGAGTCCACTGGTGAGTTCGAGTAGCGGATAGCGGAGCGAGATTTTTTGTTTGCAGCCGCGACACTTGCCACCCAAAATAATATAGCTAACGATTGGGATATTCTCAAATGCCGTGATTGCATGACTGCAATGCGGACACCGAGAACGAGGCAACATTAGGTTAAAAGTTTCTGTGGCCTCGGGAGGTTCGTTCGTTTCCAACGCTGCGCATTCGCCGCGCCATTCGTTCTCCATCATGACGGGTAGCCGATAAATCACGACGTTTAAGAAACTACCGACGACGAGACCGAGTAGACCGGCGGTCAAAACAAACAGTGCTGGGGAGTGCTGCAGAAATTCGATCACAGAGTTCGCTACCCGGTCCGACGGAAGGTTGTTATAGCGTCGCATTGCCGTGGCGCGCGTCGTAGAGCCAACACTGCCATGCGCAGCCTGCCTTGCAATTTGTTATTTATAGGAAATTAGTCGCTTGTTGCAAACCGCAAATTGCGAATTATCGAGCCAGGCAAACATTTACCCATTATCGACCATCCGGCGATTTTCGGTAAATGCTATACGACCTGTCCCATCTTAAAGATTGGTAAATACATAGCAATCACAAGGCCACCGATGATGACTCCGAGGACCGACATGATAATGGGCTCCAACAGACTTGTTAGTGCATCGACCGCGTCGTCAACTTCTTGTTCATACCAATCGGCGACTTTGCTCAGCATTGCATCGAGCGCGCCTGATTCCTCGCCAATCGCGACCATTTGCACGACCATGTTCGGAAATAAATTGATATCACGCATGCTGACCTGTAGCTGAGTACCGGTGGAAATTTCATCACGCATTTTTAGGGTGGCGTCGTAGAACACAATGTTGCCGCATGCTCCAGCAACTGACGTCATTGCCTCAACTAACGGCGTACCGGCGGAAAACATGGTCGCTAAGGTTCTGGAAAATCGAGCAATTGCTGATTTCTCCAATATTTCGCCAATTACGGGGAGTTTCAGCGATATTCGATCGATGAAGTGGGCGAATCGCAGTGATCGGCGTTTGAGTTGTATTAATCCGAAAATGGTTCCGACGATGCCGCCAATCAATAACCACCAAAACTCCTGAAACCAAGCCGACATGTTGATCACGACTTGGGTCAGCGCAGGTAAATCAGCGCCGAATCCAGAAAACAATTCTTGAAACTGCGGAATGACAAATATCATCAAAATACAGGTTATAACGAAAGCTACGACGACAACCGCGATTGGATAAAATAAGGCGCCCTTAATTTTAGATTTCAGGGCCTCAGTTTTCTCCATATAGGTCGCAAGTTTGTGTAGGATTTCTTCCAAGATACCAGCGTGCTCGCCGGCCGTGACCAAATTGACATAAAGTTCATCAAATTGCAGTGGGTGTTTGCCGAGCGCCTCATTTAACGC
>CAWLAW010000500.1:0-3219 GCA_963854885.1 Gammaproteobacteria bacterium
GCAAGTGGCGTTGTTCTTTGGTGGTTGCGTGGTAGAGAAAAAAACGCAGAGAAGTAGTCCGAACATCTACATCGAGCAAACCTAATGTGCGCAATCGACGATAGTGGGAACTGTTCGACTCAACATGCGGTCACAATGAATTAATTCGAGATATTGGCGAGGGCAATGCACAGATCGACCGTCAAGAAAAGCTTATCGACAATCAGCGTCATCATTTTCTGCATAAATGTCACGAGCGCCCATGCCGATCAAATCAGCGGCCGTGAACTGCTAGCGGCTTGTACCAATAGCGGCGATCTGGCGGCAAAAAGGTACTGTGAAGGGTATATCACCGCGGCAGTTGAGACCCACGCAACGTGGGCTTTGTGGAAGCAAATGAATCGAGTATTTTGCTTTCCCGAAGGCGATAAATTCACCCACGCGTTTGGCGCTGTTCTACCTTATTTGCAATCGCACCCCGAGGAGCTCGATTACGAGGCGAGTTCGCTCGTACTTACGTCGTTAAATATCGCCTATGCGTGTGAGTAAACAATGTGACTTACGATTTGCGTATTGAACGCGTGAGCTTAGGCCCGAGCGCTCGATCCGCCATCAATTGCCAACACACTGCCGTTGCAATAAGACGCTTCGTCTGAAGCTAGATAAAGGCAACCGTATGCGACTTCGTCGGTGGTTGCGGGGCGCTTCATCGGCGATGTCGCCTGCGCGTTCTCTTCCGAGAACAAATGGTCCAGCACAATCTCTACCATCTGGGTTGTGACGAAACCCGGCGCGACAATGTTGGACCTTATACCGTCGTCGACGTAAGCCACAGCCATTGAACGGGTCAAATTTATGATTGCGCCTTTGGTCGCCGTATAGGTGTGCGCGTCCGGCGCGCCGCCTAAGCCAAACACGCTCGCGACATTTACTATCGAACCTTTTTGCTGTTTCTTCATTTGCGGGATAACGATCCGGCAGACATAAAACAGACTGTCTAGATTGATCGCCATCACTTCTTTCCACATTTCGATCGGGGTCGTGTCGAGGGGATCCATCGAGCCGATTTTTGACTCTTTTAAGCTATACCCGACCCCCGCTGCATTGAGCAGAATGTCGATGCGGCCGTAGTGGGCTATCGCTTCGTTTACTGCCGTCTCAGCTTGCTCCGGATTGGACAAATCCGCGGCGTAAACACACGACGTACCGCCTGCAGCAGTGACTAATGCTTGGGTTTCGTCCAGATTCGCTTGGGTTCTCGCGATCCCAAACACGCTCGCGCCTTCACGCGCGAACATCTCCATGCATGCGCGTCCGATTCCTGAACTTGCGCCCGTAATTAGCGCAATTTTTCCTTCTAGCCGTCCCACTGTTCCAAACCTCGTCGGTTAATTCGTCTATTAATAGCGACTACTCCTCGCGGACTCGCCCCAGCAACCTCAATAAGTCTTCGTGCATTTCGAACCATACGGTGTGATAACTTTCGATCGTGGCGCTGCTAACCCACTGCGATTCACCGTCTTCGGCTTTCTCCAATGCTGATTCGAGTTTCTTCGAATAACAGCGCAATCTCGACTCGCCGCTGATCATCGTGTTCAAAATGGGTTCAAAGCGCTCGTGCAAATCGCCTAACCGTCCGATGGTTTTGTCGTCGTGTTCTTTATCCGAATGGTCGTTGAGAACGCGCTTACCGGCAATCTCGATAGTTTGCCATTCGGTGATCAACTGCTTGAGTTCGTTATTGACGATTTCAAATCGGTCGTAAGCTGCGACAAAATCTTCGTTGCTTCTCAACCCAGCATAGAACCGCGAGTACTCGCCAAGTAGAATCATGTGGCCGGCCGGAGACAGCATGTATCTACCGTCGGCTTGTACCAATCGACCACTGGCATCAGCTGCTACGAGTTCACTCTCTACCTTGGCAAGTGGCATTTCGGTTAGGTCGACAATGTCGGCCGCGCTGCAATGCTTTTTGATCGCTACCCCGTGCATCACTCTGTGTAGACTAGTAGTCACTCAATTCGTCCTCCAATACTTCCTCGGTTCTCATCATGTACGACTGCGCACTAGCTGCGTAGGTCTTCGATATCCGATCGACGTAGTCCAGCACCTTTGTCTTTGAGCACCCGCGAATGCTTTTGCTCCAATTTGAATAGTTCGTCGGCCCGCGGAGTGTCGTAGTTATATTTGACCCAATCAGCACACAAATATTTAAACTTATCTTGGCAGGTACTTGGCACGAATTCCTGGCAGCGCCGATTGAATTGCTCTAACGTCAATATCCCTTCGCTCGTGCGGTAACGATCGTTTTTCACCGATAAATTATTCGCGCCCGGGCGCATCGGTCCGACCGACTCGGTGTAATCCCCGTCGTCTAGAATCGAATACGGAAAATAACTAAGCCCCCGCGTCGGTTGGCCGGTGTGTTGCATCATGGTGTAGTCGTGCATACGCTGGCTTGGCGTCGTGATGTAGCCTACCAGCTCGCCGAGAAACAAGTTCCCGTATTCATCGTTTAACAAAGGACGGAATCGCTCGGTACGCTCATCGATCATCATCCAGTCGTCAACCTCATAGACGCCGGCGATATGGGCGAGCTCTTTGGGCACTGCGAAATACGAAATTGCCCCGGCGTCTAACTGCTGATCGCGCGTCCAACCCGACATTTCTTTCCATAGCTCAGTCGTTGCCGCTTTAGCCCGCTCGGTGAGGTCGAGGAATGTTTCAGTCAACTCCTCCTTGCTATCCATGCCAACCGGGATGTGCCCGTCGGTTAAATTATCGGCCGTATATAAACCCACTGCGACCATATGCTCAGAGCGCATTTCCGGTTCCGATTCGAAAGAACCCCAATCGTCAAGCAAGGTGATGCGGCAATCTTCTAACACCATCGTCACCGTGAGATTGTTAAACGGTATGTTTTGCCCGACACCATCCAGCCACGGCAAATCGAATTCTGACAATTCGCGAAAATCGCGCACCAGCATTTCGCGGTTATCGGCAATCTTATAGGGGCCGTAATTGTGCATTGTTAAGCGGCTCTCGCAGGAGACGAGAAAACCGTATTGCGCCGTCGCCGCCATAAACGCTTGAGCAGCCTTGTGTAGCGGATCGCCTTCGCGACATTCAAACGCGTCGGCATGAAATACCTGCAAACGTTGCTCGGGCATAACCTGCGCACGGTGACCGGCCTGGCGATTCGTGATATTGCCGTTATTTCGATGCCACGAGAGCTGGTAG
>CAWLAW010000501.1:0-3210 GCA_963854885.1 Gammaproteobacteria bacterium
ATATCACCGCCAAACTCGTCTTGGCGATGATTTGTTAGTGGGGAAATGAAACTCGCCAACAAATACCCGTGTGCTGCATGCAACTCGACCATGTCGAAGCCCGCAGCATCGGCGCGTTCGGTGGCTGCGATAAACTGTTGTTTGATTTCTTTCATCGTCGCGAAATCAAGCTCAGACGGCATCGCACTTTCATCGCGGTACGGCAATGCCGATGCCGAGACGAGCGGCCAATTATCTGATTTTAGCGGTAAATCCATGCCATCCCAGCCGAGTCCCGTTGATCCTTTACGACCGGCGTGGCCGATTTGCATACATATTTTTGCTTCAGTTTGTGCGTGCACGAAATTGACGATGCGCGCCCAAGCATCGCGCTGTGCATCGTTCCATAGTCCCGTACATCCCGGGGTAATTCGCGCGAGCGGCGACGGGCACGTCATCTCCGTATAAATTAATCCTGCGCCTCCAATTGCCCGGCTTCCATAGTGGACTAGGTGCCAATCTCCCGGCATGCCGTCGATTGCCGAATACTGCGCCATCGGCGACATCACGACTCGATTGACGAGGGCCATGCTGCGCAAGCGGTAGGGCGCAAACATCGGTGGGGTGGCCGGCTCGATGGCGTAGCCGTCGTCGTGTTGTGCCTGGATAAATCCCGCTTCCACTTTTGCAACAAATGTCGGATCGCGTAGCCGAAGGTTTTCGTAGGTGATTTGCTTCGAGCGAGACATAACTTGAAAGGCAAACTTCTCTGGCTCAACGTCCCAATGCTCGTCCATTGTCTCGAACCAAGCGAGTGACACGTCAGCCGCATGTTGGGTGATCTCGACATCGGGACGGCGATCAACATCAAATGCGGCGAGCGCAGAATCGACATTGCCATGCTGTTTTAACGAATTAAATAGTGCGATCGCGCTTTCCATCGCGAGCTTCGTACCGGAGCCAATCGAGAAGTGCGCTGTGTGTTGTGCGTCACCGAGCAGCACAATGTTGTCTTTCACCCAAGTCCTATTTTTAACTTCTGGGAATTGCCGCCACAACGATCGGTTAACAATAAATTTGTGACCGTCGAGTTCGTTTGAGAATATGCTCTCTAGTTGGCGAGCGTAGTCGTTCTCTTGCATGGAGCCAAATCCAAACCCGTCCCAAGTCCGCGGCTGCATTTCACATACCCAAGTACTTTTTCCGCTTTCGTATTGATAAGCGTGCATGACAATAATGCCGTGTTCCGTTTCACGGAAAAAATACTTAAAAGCGTCGAGCGGACGCGTCGACCCCAGCCAGCAAAAATAATTGCTCCGAGTATTAATTTCCGTGCCGAATTCATTTTCATACTTTGTTCGGATAAGGCTCGCAAGCCCGTCCGCAGCGACGATGAGATCGCTATCGGCAAGTTGGCTTTCGTCTTCGATCTCGTGTTCGAAATTTAACGCGACCTCAAGAGATGTTGCGCGTTCATGAAGTAATTGCAGAAGCGTTAGTCGTGAACAACCGCAAAAGCCGTTACCGGCGCAGCGCAAAACACGACCGTTGTAATGAACGTCAACATCGTCCCAATAAGCAAATGAACGGCGTATGGATTCATAGGATGGATTGTCATATTCGTCAAGAAAGCCGAGCGTTTGATCGGAAAACACCACGCCGAATCCGAACGTATCATCAGCGCGATTACGTTCGAATACCTCGATTGTCCAATCTGGCCAGTGTTTCTTCGCTAGGATCGCGAGATATAACCCGCCCGGTCCGCCGCCGATCACCGATATTTTCATGCGCTTTCGCTCGAAGAAATGAGGCTGTTCTGCTTACTGTGAAACTATTTTAACCTAGAAATATTTTAACTTAAAATTAATCATAAAGAGTGCTTTGAATTTATTGAAGCGACCAGCGTTATAGTGGAGAGGGGACAGGGTTTCGGAGAACCACCGAGAGACATCATCAAAGATTCGAAGTCCTGATCATCGACCTGCAGTGCGAGTCCCGAACCAGCGGCGGCGGATGGCGCCATTCTCTCACTGAAACCATCAATTTCGATGTCGGCATAGTCGATGCGTCCGTATGGACTCAACGTCCAGGTGTCGAAAAAGATGTTGTGCCCGGCGGTAACACTTACTGAAATCTCGTCACTTTCCGTAGCCGAAACAGCGCTATTACTAACACTCCTGGTACCGCCCCCTAGAGACGCAATCGAATAGCTAACGTTTCGATCCTGGTCGTGATCGTTGTCCGTGGAGCCGACCATGGCATCGATGTACCAGTACTCGCTGGGCGTTATCGACCAATAGGCGAAGTAACGCGTAGAATCAGTTTCTAGATCGCCGCCGTTATTGTCGACATCTGCGTCGGAGTTTTTGTAGCCGAGCGCAATACCGAAGACGAATTTATCCGAGGCAGAGCCCGTAGGGCAGGAGAATATAAGAATGACGACACGTGATGAACTCCGTGCTCTTAGCGTCCTCCGTGGTTGACCTACTTACTACCCACCGAGCTTGCCTGAAACGAAATCATCGATCGTTGCGGTAACAATGGTCTCGCCGTTCTTATCTAACACGTCGAACAATTTCCCGTCGACCGCTTGGCAGCTAAAAAACACAACCGTGCCTTGCTCGCCGCCGTATTCCATGTGCAGGTCGCCGCCTTGGTTGCGAACGAAATGACCTGGCTTGCGGATTTTGTGGGTGGTTTCTGTTGGCGTTGTTTCAACGACGTGGTGCTCGCCTTCGAGGACTAGCAAACTGAGTTCGCCAACATGGCGGTGATAATGGCAATACGAATTGGGCTCCCAACGACTGAGAAAATCGATTTGACCAGCCTCTGGCTG
Source organism: Gammaproteobacteria bacterium (assembly GCA_963854885.1). Classification (GTDB taxonomy): domain Bacteria; phylum Pseudomonadota; class Gammaproteobacteria; genus UBA11873. The sequence continues at coordinate 2,816 of CAWLAW010000501.1, forward strand.
GACGCCAAGCACCGCAACCCAGTAGTCGATCGGATAATCGAATCGCGGTGTGCCTACGATATGTTGCCATTCAATTTCTTTCGTGTAACCGGATACAAAATCGGCAGCGGCAGCGGCGGTTGATAGATTCATTGGGCATTCCTCGCGATGATTGGGTTTCGATTTATGGGCATTGTCCGTTTGGTTAACTCGCAATGCAAATTTGGTCAACTCTCTGGGTGCGTCGAGGTATTTGGGTGGAGGCCTAAAATCAACACTCGCTAGGATTATTTCAATGTCGCAATGAGTTCGCTTTCGCGACCGAAATCCCATGACACATTCCAAGTGGGATCAATCATCGGCACGTCAAGCTTATCCAGACCTTGTTCGAGAAACCATTCGTAAGTCTGGCGATG
>CAWLAW010000502.1:0-3204 GCA_963854885.1 Gammaproteobacteria bacterium
CAACGCAGGCGTGTTCTGCTTATCTCGCTACTGGCGCACTGCCAGCTGGGTTGCTCGAAGAACTCAAATCCGGAATTCACTGGTTAGAGCAAAAATCGGGTCGCACTTTCGGCGGCGGCCCATCACCTTTATTAGTATCTGTTCGTTCCGGCGCGGCCATTTCGATGCCAGGAATGATGGACACGGTGCTAAATTTAGGCATTAACGAGGTGACAGAAAAGTCGCTTGGAATTGAAACTGGCAGCCCCGAATTTGCTCACGATACGCATCGTCGGTTTCTCGAGCTATTTGCCAGCATTGTCCTCAAGGCAACGGTCCAAAAGCTGGATAATGTAGACAATGTTTTGCGTTGGCATGAACAAATCAATTCGGCCGCTGGAAGACCGCTTCCTGATTCTGCAGATCAGCAACTGCAAGAAGCGATCGTTGCGATATTCGAATCGAGTCATTCACGCCGCGCGCGACGTTATCGTAAGCATCATGGCTTGCCGGAAAATCTCGGTACGGCGGTAACGATCCAAGCGATGGTGTTCGGCAATTTAGATAATCGCTCCGGCACTGGGGTTTTATTTAGTCGTAACCCGCTCACCGGAGACCCGGCGCCATACGGAGAATACTTAGACTGCGCCCAAGGCGAAGATGTCGTTTCGGGAAAGTTTACTCCGCAGCCGTTAACGTCGCTACGCGACAGCGCGCCGGTTATCTACGACGAATTAATTCGTGCCTCGGGAGTACTCGAGCAAGATGCTGGCGACGTTCAAGATATTGAGTTTACGGTGCAACGCGGCGAGCTATTTCTTTTGCAAGCACGCGCGGCCAAGCGCGCCCCGCTAGCTGCAATGCGCTTCGCCGTCGATCTAGTTGCCGATGGCTTAATCGATACGGCGACCGCGCTTTCGCGGGTGACGTCAGAGCAGGTTAGAACACTGCTGCAACCGCGCTTGGCAGCAGATGCTGCCGACGGCGTGGAAATCCTCGCGAGTGGCGAGCCCGCATGCCACGGAATAGGCATTGGCACGGTCGTAACTAACGCCGACGAAGCCGAGCGTCGGGCCGCGGCGCTAAGCGTGGTACTCGCGCGTTCTACCACGAGTCCCGAAGACCTACACGGCATGATCGCGAGTTGCGCAGTTATCACAGACCACGGTGGTTCGACCTCGCACGCGGCAGTCGTTAGTCGCGCCCTGGGTGTTCCGTGCATCGTCGGCTGCGGTGCAGGTAGCGTTGTAGCCTTGGATGGGCGCCTAGTAACCGTTGACGGTACGACGGGCCGCATATATGCGGGAGAATTAGCGCTCGAAACGCCGAGCGAGAGTGATTATCCGGAGTTGCAAAAGCTCGCCCAGTGGGCCCGGGAGTTTTGCCCGATTGAAGTTCTTCAGCAAGGCGATCGAGATCTACCCGAAGACGTGCTCGACCTAAATTTACCCGAAGGCGGGGAAGACCCGGCTCAGTTCGCCCGGTTGATTGGCACGGCAAAAGCGGTTTCGGGACGAGCGTTGGAGAGCGACGATGGGGTTGAGGCTGCCTTGGATGCAGGAGTCGAATGCATTATCAGCGAACAGAATTTGTCCACCATGCTTTGCGCGATTCATTATCGAGCGCAAGCCGGTGGGAAATAATTTGGAATCGAAAGTCGATATGAGGATGAACCTAAATGACTAGCCCCGATGAGAAAGACATCGAAAGTCTGGTGGAGCTTTTCAATCAGTCCGATTGGGACGAGATGCATCTAAAAACGGATACTCTTGAAATATTCTTATCTAACGACCCGCACGCGAGCGGTCCGGCGCAATCGACGGCGACAGCGCTCAGTTCAACGGTGGGTGAGTCCGCAGCTCAGCCGATCGGTTCGAGCGCCGCAGCTGAATCACCAGCCGAGCCAGGTTCGCCCGCCGTGACCGAGGTCGCCGAAGGTTTGCTTGCCGTGCGTGCACCGAATTTGGGCACGTTTTACCGCGCGCCGAAACCTGGCGCGCCGGCCTATGTTGAGGTCGGTCAGTCGGTCGAAGCCGACACCGAGGTGTGTCTAATAGAAGTGATGAAACTATTTACGCCAGTACGCGCCGGCAATGCCGGTACCGTACGCGAAATATGCATCGCCGACGGACAAATGGTTGAGTTCGGGCAACTTCTAGTCACCATCGAACCGCAAACTTAAGTCCACATCGACGTACCAGGCTTTAAACGATGTCACTTAAGAGAGTTTTAGTTGCTAATCGCGGGGAGATCGCGGTACGCATCATTCGTGCTGCGCAGACCCTCGGGATCGAAACCGTGCAAGTCGTCTCGGACGCCGATCGCGATAGCCTGGCCGCGGAAATCGCCGATCGCACCGTTGTGATAGGTCCGGCCCAATCTCGCTTGAGCTATCTCGATCCCAAACTACTAATGCACGCAGCGATCCAAACTCAATGCGACGCCCTACATCCTGGGTACGGATTTCTGTCCGAGCGGGCCGAACTCGCCAATTTGTGCAGTGAGCATGACGTGACGTTCGTCGGACCGGCGGCCGACACGATCGATGCGCTAGGCGACAAGCTACGCGCGCGCGCAATAGCGAGCGATGCAGGGGTGCCGTTGGTTCCAGGAACGAACTCAATCGCCGATGTCGAGCAGGCCAAGCTGGCTGCCGAGGAGATAGGATTTCCAGTTGTAACGAAAGCATCGGCGGGTGGCGGCGGTCGCGGCATGTTTATCGCGCGCAATTACGACGATCTCGTCGCGTCATTTGACAAAGCGAGTGCTGAGGCGGAAGAAGCATTCGGTGACGGCACGCTTTATATGGAGCGATTTGTCGGTAATGCGCGTCACGTCGAGGTCCAAGTGCTCGGCGACGGTCAAGGGCAGGTGATTCATTTCGGAGAGAGAGATTGTTCGACGCAAAGACGCTATCAAAAAGTTGTTGAAGAAGCGCCCTGCGCGATTATGCCGGCCGACGCTCGAAGACGCCTGCATAGCGCGGCTGTTAATTTGTTATCGAAACTCAACTATCGCAATGCTGGCACGGTCGAATTTTTATACGACGTTGACACGAACGAGATCTATTTCATTGAGGTGAATACGCGTATCCAAGTCGAGCACCCTGTGAGTGAGCAAGTGACCGGCGCAGATTTAGTCCAATTGCAGTTTAAAGTCGCGGGCGGAGAACCCGTCGATTTCAACCAAGACCATGTGCACATCAATCGACACGCCATCGAGTGT
>CAWLAW010000503.1:0-3200 GCA_963854885.1 Gammaproteobacteria bacterium
ACGCGAGCCGGAAGTTAACAATCTGATTGGTAAATCCTGAGAGATCGAATAAAGCGGTTCCAGTTTTCAAAGCGCCTTGATTTCCATTGGGATTAAACGCTAGATCCGAGCCGGCATTACTACCAAATTGCGCGTTATCGAGCTGGCCACCGCCAATGTCTCGATACGCGAATTCGCCATTACCTGTGCCGGTATTCGTTTGAAGTAGCGAGTAACCTACCGCTCCGGTAAATGTTTTATTGAGCGTATTGCCGCCATATGCAACGAGACTCGCACCATCTGCGCTGCCGTTGCGTATTTCGGAATCGAAATTGAATGACAATCTGAGGTTGTCGAACCTGTTGTGTCGACCTGGAAGGTGTAGATAGAGCGCTCGTTAGATTTGTAAAAATTGCCACCGCTCGTAGAGTGGCCGACCCTGCAACCTGACAAGCCGCTCGCAATGTTTGGGTTGATGTTTGTATTGTGGACCGACCAGCCCGAAGGTTTGCTGGATCCTACCCAGGAATCGGTGAGATTCTGGGTCGAGACTCCTGCACCACCCATCGTGGTGCCGTCGAAATCGTTAAAGTAGATCACTTCGGCACCAGCGCTGGCAGATACTAGCGCCAAGGTCGCCAAGCCCGCTTTTATAATGCTTATTTTTTCATGATTATTCTCGTTTTGCCCGAACTTGACGGTCTGCCACTGTTGCGCGAAGCGTTTGCACGCTCCTCAACGGGTCCGGAGATCCGATTCCATACGGGCTTGGCTCTAATGAAATTGGGCAAAACCGGTGAGGCGATCGAAGAGTTTCAAGCGGCTATTCAAAGCGAGGCGAGATTTGCTGATTTGAGCAGGGCCGAGAACTTGTTGGCAGAGCTACTCAAGCGATAGCGCAAGATGATTTATTTTTTTGGCACATAAACCGCACCGAGAATTCGCGCTGTCGCGCCGGGCCCCGTTGTAACCGGAACGGATTCGAGATTAAGACGCTGCCGTGCGAGCCACGCAAACGCAACGGCCTCGATGGCATCTGGATCGATGTCGCGCATAGCCGTCGAGCTTAACCGCGACGCTGGTAAAAACTCGCGAAGTCGGCTCATCATTGCGGCATTATTGACCCCGCCGCCGCACACGAATACGTCGTCCGGATGCGCACAGGACTCCTCAATTGCGCGCGCAATGGAAGCGACTGTAAATTCGAGTAAGGTTGCTTGGACGTCCTCTTTCGGCAGGTCACAAGTCCCGGTTTCCTGGATAATTTGCTTGAGAAACTCGAGATTAAAATACTCCCGCCCGGTGCTTTTCGGCTCAGTTCGCTGTATGTAGGGATCTGCGATTAATCGTGCGAGCAAGCCCGCGTGCACATTGCCGGATGCTGCCCAATTTCCATCTTTGTCAAAAGGGCGTTGGCAAACGTCAGCTATCCACTCGTCCAACAAGCAATTACCAGGACCAGTATCGTAACCAGTAATCGCGGCCGACGTTTGTGAGGACAACACCGTTATATTTGCGATCCCACCAATATTAACAACCACTGTGTTTTTGCTGTCCTCTCGAAACCATGCATCATGGAATGCCGGTACAAGCGGAGCGCCTTGGCCGCCGGCAGCGATATCGAGAGCGCGAAAGTCGGCGACTGTGGTGATCAATGTACGGGTAGCAATCGTTGCAGGATCCCCGAGTTGAATGCTGTACGGGGGATCGGAATCAGGACTGTGCCGCAACGTTTGTCCGTGACTCCCGATCGCGTCGACGTCCGAATGATGTGTATTAGTTTGGTCGAGGATTTCGTGCGCCGCCTGCGCGAACACTCGCCCTATTGATATGTTGAGCGATCCAAATTCATGCAGTGAAAGGCGGGTAGCTGGTGCGATCGCATGGGCGAGCTGGGTCCGAAGTTCGTGTGGATAAGCGATCGTAGACGATCGGATTACTTCAATGTTGCGGTCGTCGATCTTCACTAAGGAGACATCGACTCCGTCCATGCTCGTCCCCGACATGAGTCCGATGTAAAGGCTCATTGCGTAGCGACAGTGTGGACTGCGCTACCGCGTCGCGGATCGCGCGTGCGCGTTGCGGACCATTGATTGATCGACCTCGGCAACGAAATTTTCTGCTTTTGAAGAATCGCCGAGTTCGTCGAGTTGGGCGAGCAGCGGTGCCGCCTTGGAGCGAAAATCTGCAATGTATTTCGCATCGATCGGTAAAGCTTTCGGGAACGCAATCTTTAGTGGGTTGCGGTGCACGCCGTTTACCCTGAACTCGTAATGTAAGTGCGGACCCGTCGCGAGTCCGGTTTTGCCAACGTATCCGATCGTTTGTCCTTGTTTTACTTTTAAGCCGCTTTTTATACCGCGCGCGAAACGCGACATGTGCGCGAACAAGGTGCTGTACGCTTCGCCATGTTTGATCACGACAGTACGGCCGTAACCACCTTTGTTGCCTGCGTGAATAACTTTGCCGTTGGCAGTAGCGCGAATTGGCGTACCGTGAGGCGCAGCATAATCAACACCCTTATGCGCGCGGATTTTGTTTAGCACTGGATGGCGACGCTTGAGATTAAAACCGGAGCTGATGCGGGTAAAATTTACCGGCGCGCGTAAAAATGCTTTTTGCATTGCTTGCCCCTCGTCCGAGTAGTATCCGGCGTGACCGTCTTGGTTTGAATAGTAAATCGCGCGAAGTTTATTCCCTTGGTTGACGAATTCCGCTGCAAGTATTTTTCCGTTTTTTATTTTTTTCCCATTCTTAAATATTTCTTCGAACACAACGCTAAATTGATCGCCGCTTCTTACGTCGAGTACGAAATCGACATCCCAACCGAAAATATCAGTGAGTCCCATTATCGTTTTGTCGGCGAGACCTGCAGCCTGGCCATCAAGAAAAAGTGATCGATTTATTTTCGCCAGTACGCGGCCAAATCTTATTTCCGGTTCAATCTCGATGATCACAGCGGAGTATGCATTGTCGACAAATTCAATATGCAAGGAACGTCGATAGTCCAATTCTTGAACGAGTCCTAAAATGTGGCCGCCAGGCTCGGACTTTACTAACACGAGCTGACCAGGATTTAATCGGCGTAAATGTTTTCCGGCCTCGCCGGTCTCGAGGATCTTATGTAGATCTTTTTTCGAATACCCGTGTCGACCGAAAATCAAAGAAAAATTATCGCCAGGCGCGACAATGACTTTTTTCCACGCTTTAGTCTTTGGGTC
>CAWLAW010000504.1:0-3188 GCA_963854885.1 Gammaproteobacteria bacterium
ATGCCGCGTAATTTCGGCTTGCCGTGACGAAATGGTGGTGTCCTGTAAGAAGATTTCGCGTTGCGAATTTTCTTCCAGTGAACGTCGCCCCAAATACATATGGTTGCCGTCTAGCGTAAAACGCTGGCCCGTATCTGCCCCTTCAACAACGAGCAGTTCGAGCTGCGCGAACTCGTCGTTTGGCGTGGAGGCATTAAGCGATCCGCCGGCTCGCCTTTTTATTGATTCCAGCCAGCGGCGCAAAAATAGATCCTCGTTATGTTTACGATGTTCTAGTTTACGAAGTAATTTCGTTTGAAACTAGGGGAATACTGGGTTGTGACATTCGCGCTGTTGAGAGAGCGCGTCGATAATGCACCTTAATGCGTGGATTAATATGGCTAACTAAGTTGTTGTAGATTGAGGAAATTAGATGAACGATATCCATTACCTCAGCATAGAGGCCCTGGCAAAATTGATTCGACATGGAGAGATTTCTTCAGTCTCGGTTACGCAAACTCAGCTGTCGCGCATATCAATTCACGACCCCGATTTGCGGGCGTATGCGTCTATTTGCGGCGATCAAGCACTACCAGATGCGCAGCTCGCCGACCAACAGATAGCTAACCATGAATATCGGGGTCCGTTGCACGGCGTGCCGATTGCGGTGAAAGATCTGTGCTTCACCCAAGGTCATCGCACCAGTGGAGGAACCGCTGTATTAAGCGACTTTGTCCCGAAGTTCGACGCCACAGTCGTGACGAAACTGCGGCAGGCCGGCGCGATAATTCTCGGTAAGTTAAACCTCGCTGAAGGCGCGATGGCGGCCTACAATCCCAAATTCCATGCACCGATTAATCCGTGGAAGCGCTCGCTATCGCCGGGCGGATCGTCGAGCGGATCGGGGGTCGCCACCGCCGCCGGTCTATGTTTTGCATCGCTTGGCACCGACACTGGCGGCTCGATTCGCTTCCCAGCGAGCATGTGCGGCGTTGTTGGTGTAAAACCAACTTGGGGCCGTGTGAGTCGCTATGGCGTGCTCGATCTAGCACCATCAATGGACCACATTGGACCAATGACTCGCACGGTGCGCGACGCAGCGATCATGCTTGATACGGTTGCCGGACACGATCGACGTGATCTCACCACTTTGCCAACCTCAGATACGCGCTATCTTGATGTCCTAGAAGAAGGAGTTGCGGGCCTTCGCATCGGCTACGCAGAACAATACGTCACCGAAGATGTCGACCCTGAGACAGCGAATGCGGTGCAAGATTCCGTCGCCGCACTCGCGTTGCAAGGGGCGTCTATTACTGATGTCACAATGCCCTGCCTCGATCAATATCTGAGTGCCTGGATCGTCTTATGCACCTGCGAAGCGCTCGTTGCGCATGCGGAATATTTTCCATTGCGGGCCTCAGAATACGGCCCATGGTTTCGATCTTGGCTAGCGCATGGAAGCCAACTTACCGCCAGTGATTACGCACAGGCGCACCAGCAACGACTTCAATGTAACGCTGTCGTAGCGCACGCCTTTGCAGATATCGAGGTCTTGGTTTGCCCAGCGATGGCCGCCCCGGAACTGCGTAAAAGTGACGAGCAATATTATGCCGAGCCAATGGGCGAATTTAATCCGAAGCGCCAAAGATTCACGATCCCATACGATTTCAATGGGGCGCCAAGTATTACGGTTCCCGTTGGCGCGAATTCGCGCGGTGAGCCAGTTGGGATCCAATGTATCGCAAAGCAGGGGCGGGAAGACATTGCGTTTAGAGCAGCTCGAATTGTCGAGAGAGCTTTTGAATCTGATCGTCGTCACCCGGATGTTTAATAATTTTGCCTTGCTCACCGCGGTAAATTCTGTATCCGAATTGAGCCGCCGCCGTGACGACTAATAATGTAGCGCGCTAGGGTCCGATCAACTGAAAACTATTTTCAGCGATGCGTCAAAGCGCGCGACGTCCAATGCACGCAGCCAAAGCATTGGCGAGCGTTTCACGACGGTTTTCCGCATCGCCGGGTTGGCGAAAACCAATGTGTCCGTCAGGGCGCACTAACACAGCGCCCGCCTCACCGATTGCATAATGGTTAGTCCAATCTTTGCCAGTTATAGGGCACTGCGGATGGTTGACGGCAAAAGCTGAGAGTGGGATATGATATTCATCGCAGAGTTCACGTGCTACCTTAACCCAGGCGTCGCCATCGGTTCCGGCGAGCAAACAAAACCCATTATTGAAGAGATCGAGTGACGAAATCTTCTCGCCGTTTCTAAACAACCACACATGCGGTGCCCGACATCCTGGTGTCGCGGCGCCGTCGTAAATTCCGATTGTTTCTTGTAGCGGCGTCGCCTGAGTACCATCACTAACGAAAGCCCCACGTGTGTAGCGCACGCCAAGATCTAGTCCCGCGAATCGACCGTACGACTCTGCGCGACTTAGTGCACCGCGTACATCCCCGTTTGTTCGATAGGCTTCGCCAATTGCTCCCGCATTAACGTTGTTTTTGAAACTCGCCTCAGCGTTTATTTGTGTTATCTCGCGACGTTCAACGTCGTAGGTAGCTAATAAATTAGGCTCAGCCCAGCCATTAATCACCCCTGCAAGTTTCCACATCAAGTTATGTACGGCCTGAAATCCAGAGTTCAATCCGAGACCGCCAGTCGGCGGTAATACGTGGGCTGCATCACCGAGCAAGAATGCCCGATCGGCTTGAAATCGATCCGCCATTATCGAGTGCATTGTCCAAGGACGAACGCTTCGCACTCGAACATCCAAGGTGTTATCACCCGCAGTCGCGCGGATCCAACTTGCCGCATCGTCAGCGGATAAACTATGCTCGATCCCCATAATTTGGCAACGCCATTCTGATTTGCCATCAATCGGTTGGTACACGCCAAAGCCTGCGTCACACCGGACGAACAATAGTGGCGCGATGCGTTCTGCAACTTGTTCGGTTAAGCCGTCTACGTCGAAATGAACGTCCAACACGGTAGCGATTTCGTGTTGGCCTTGCATTCGGATCCCAAGCCATTCCCGCGCCTGGCTTCGGGCACCGTCGGCGAACAATACGTACTCGCCCTCGACTGAATCGACTGCCCCGCGATCTGATTCAACGGATAACGTGCAAGCGTGGGCAGACTGCGTGATCCCTTTGACGGTCGAGCTCATGCGAAACTCAATCAAGTTCGATTTGTCAGCCAAATCGCG
>CAWLAW010000505.1:0-3179 GCA_963854885.1 Gammaproteobacteria bacterium
ACGGCTTTTTTAAGGTCGGCGATAGCGATCGGATCTTGGCGTTCCAAGACGTCGCGCGCGAAGCATATCGTCCGGCAAATTACCCCTTGGACAAGCTTGAGCCGGGTCTTGAAGAGACGACGTTTTATGACCCACCGAATTTCACGTTTCCGGCGGGCTGCCATGTCTGCGAAATCGAAATCGATTTGGAGACCGGCGCCACGCTACTTGATCGGTACACCGTGTGCGATGACTTCGGCGTCGTGATTAATCCGATGGTGGTTCACGGTCAGGTGCACGGTGGGCTTGCGCAAGGGATCGGTCAGGCGTTGCTGGAAAATGCCGTGTACGATCCAGAAACTGGTCAGCCATTGACGACGTCGTTTCTTAACTACGCGATGCCGCGTGCTGGCGATCTGCCAAACTTTGTAGTTGACGAAATAGACACAATATCACCGTCGAATCCCCTCGGCGCCAAGGGCTGCGGCGAGGCGGGCACCATAGGTGCGCCGATTGCGGTGATGAACGCGATTTTTGATGCGCTTCATCCGCTAGGCGTGGACGATCTGAAGATGCCGGCGACGGCGTTTAAGATCTGGTCTGCCCTCGAACAAGCCAAGCATGTCGGGGAGCAAAACAATGTATAAGTTTGACTACCACGCGCCGGCTTCTCGCCAAGCGGCAATCACGCTTGCGCGCGACAACGATGAAAGTCAATTCTTAGCCGGCGGCATGACGCTGCTGCCGGTGATGAAATTGCGCCTGGCCAGTCCCGACAGTTTGATTAGCCTCGCCGGCGTGCCGGATCTCGAGGGTGTCGAGGTATCACCATCGACGATCAGCATTGGCGCAATGACGCGACACGCAGATGTCGCCGCCGACCCGGCGATACGCGAACATTGTTCAGCACTATCGGCCCTGGCTGGTCTGATCGGCGACCCGCAAGTGCGCAATCGAGGCACGCTAGGCGGGTCGCTTGCGACAAATCACCCGGCTGCAGATTATCCCGCCGCAGTACTTGCGCTTGATGCGCTAATCACGACCGACCGTCGTGTTTTAAAAGCGGATGAATTTTTTAAAGGTCTATTTGAGACTGCGCTCGAAGCGGGCGAATTGATTACGGAGGTCGCATTTAAGGTGCCCGACGCTGCAGCATACGAAAAATTCCCTGATCCCGCCTCGCGCTATGCGATTGTTGGCGTTTTCGTTGCTCGATTCGGTAGCGATGTTCGCCTCGCGGTCACGGGCGCGGGAGATCATGCCTTTCGCTATGCGGTCGCGGAGGGTGCACTCGCGGCCGATTTCTCCGTCGAAGCGCTCAATGATGTGTCGCTCGACTCAGCAGAACTACTCGAAGATTTGCACGCCAATAGCGACTACCGCGCGCACCTCATCAACGTTTTGGCGCGCAACGCGGTCAAGCGGTTGCTCGGCTGAGTAACCTGCGCGAGTGATCTTCACACGAAGCTTGCGCCGGATTATTTACCTGCGGGATAAACGGGCGCTGGATGATTAGCGCTTTAGCCGCGCCGTGGCAGTAGCACTAAGTCTAATTCGCATACGAAGACCTTCATGCTCGAATCGCGTGGCTTTGTCGCCTCACGCCAAGACCGAAACATCCACGCCTTTATGCATCAAGCGCGCGGCCGTTAAGCAACCCTTAACCGCCGCGCCGGTGATGAGCGACTTCATCGCGCATGCCTATTAAACGCACCCATGTTTCCCTCCGGTTTTCATAAAAAGGATACTCGGAATCCTGCCACTTGGCTGCGCGCGACCCTACTGGATGTCCGAAACTGGCTAAAAACGGCCTCGAATAGATACTCAGTCCCTCTCTCGGTGATACTCGAGCACAGCTGAGAGGTCCAGTCAGTGAGAGAGGACATGCATCCGTAGGCTACGAATATACCGACCCAAACACTCGATGTTCACGGATTTCGCATCGAGTCTCCAGGTGCGCCTGAGCTCATCAACGAATACTCAGTGCTTGCCGTCACCCCTACTCCTCTTCACCCTTGCGATGATCGTGCGAGAAGATGAGTCAGTGACTCCGGTCCTATTGAGGTGGACGTGGATGTGGATCTGGCGATCCGCTCAGACGCCAGGCGATCATCTCGAGACGATCCTGACCGTAGAATAATTCTCCATCGACTATGATTGACGGCACTGACCATACGCCGTCTGCCAGCGCCTGGGCGGTATTAGCTTCCAGGTATTGTTGTACGGCAGCGCTGTTAGCTGCGGCAAGCAATGCCGCACCGGCGAACCCGGCTTCGTCGGCAATCGCGACGACGGTCGGTGGATCAGAAATATTTTGATTATCCACCCAGCAGGCGCGCATGAATGCGCGTACCAGCGGATAAACATCCACCCCGGATTGGCTTGCGGCAACGATAACCCGAGAGGTCAGGAATTTGGTTTCGGCGGCGAGGCTCTTCGGCGCGGGGTCGATGTCAATCCCGCGATAGGCGGCCCAGCGCGGTAGATCCAAATCCCGATAGCCGCGAAGTGCCGCCGGTTTTTGGCCCAGTGGTCTGCCGGTACCGGTTTTATCCCACGCGCGCTCAACGTCGATCGGCGTGTAGGCGACCGAACGCTTGTGGGCATCCCCGATTGCGACCAACGCATCGAGCGCCAAATACGACCACGGCGAAGCACAGGCGAAATAAAAATTGATGGGTGCGTTCATTTTGTATTCCTAGTTATAGGCTGACATCCTATGCCCTGCGGAGCGCTTCCGACAGTCCAACGGTGCATGCTAAGCTCGCTTTCATGTCATCACGATCGTCCAATTATGGCGCCTTAGCGAAAGGGCTGAAAGTCGGCATTGTCGGCGGATCGATTACCGCCTGCGCCGCGGCAATACTGCTGCGGCGTGCGGGCGCGGACGTCAGTTTGTATGAGCGCTCGAGCGGCAACCTGCAGGATCGCGGCGTCGGTTTGGCGATGAAGATTTCCACTCTGGAGGAACTCGCCCGACGCGACGTGATCGACGATGACATTGGCACCGTGCCCGTGTGGACTCGAACTTTCGCGCGGCCACATGCCAACCCCGCACAACAGGACACGCCATGGCAGGTGTTCTGGGAGCAACCGGTCGCGTTCTACGCTAATCATTGGGGAGTGCTCTTCCGTAGTTTGCGCAAGCGTGTTCCGGACTCCAGCTACCACCACGGCTACGAAGTGGTAGGCGCGGAACA
>CAWLAW010000506.1:0-3173 GCA_963854885.1 Gammaproteobacteria bacterium
ACGTAACGCAGTACTACAGCCTCTGGTGCGATGTGCAAAAACTCGCAACCGGCGCAGCGAAAGTAAAAGGGATCGACGGAAGTGAAACGGTCTACCGACTCCAGGTGAATGCGTAATGAATGATCCCGACTTTGTCATGCACGAACGCTTGCTCGCCGACACCCACGTTCTCGGTGATTACCCGCGCTCGCGCGTATTGCTACACCGCAACGCGACTATACCGTGGTTTATGTTGGTACCCAGGTGCAACGAGACCGAGTTTCTGGATCTGCCAGAAGAATTTCGCAGCGAATTGCTAGCGGAAGCGTCGCGCACGGGAGATTTCGTTCGAGATCATTTCGGCTCGTCAAAAATCAATTTCGCCGCAATCGGAAACATCGTGCCGCAAATGCATTTACACGTCGTCGGCCGAAACCCCGATGATGCATGTTGGCCTGCACCGGTGTGGGGTAGTTCAATCGAAGTGAATAACTTCACACAAGCTGAACTCGATGATGTAATTGCAAGGATGCAAGAAGCCTGCGGTTTGCGCTGAAGCAAAAAGACAATTCCCCGGGGCTAAGGAATCTAGAATGGAATCCAGGACACCCAATTAGATCATGAAGAAGGATTCGACGAAGACGCCGCTGTTTGCGGCGCAGTGGTGAAATACACTGCAGATGAGAAGTTCTTCACTGCTAGGACTAATTTTTCGTTAAGTTTTCCGCAGGCGATAGGGAAGCAAGTCGTTATTCTGTATAACTCTGCGGATCCAGGAACTTACACGCCAAATTCGTTATTTTTGCTATATGCCGCGTCTTTAGGCTTTGTAATTATCGGTGCACTGCCGATCGGGTATGTCGTCTACAACTTTTTCGCTAGTGATTGATACGACACAGCAACGCGGATATCCGTAATTTTACAATGCGCGAGCAGCTAGCAATTTCGAAAATGTCGACAGTACTCCCTGCGTATTTTTCAACCGCAATGAATGATCGCGAGCACTATGCGCCGAACATGATGAGGGCGTTGGTCATAATCGCCCCAACTCTCATATTGAGGTAGCTTCACGGTCTTTGGCAGGGACGCTGGCAACTCAAAGAGTCCCGCAGGGTTGGTCTTCGCGGTTTCCACAACGCTCGGCATGACGGCGTCGAATAGGTCGTTATAGTAGGTAGCATGCGCACGCAAAACTACTCGATCGGTCCCAGGGGAGTGGGCGTTGATCGCATGCTTCAAGTCCCATGTCGCCACCTCATTTAGTATCGCGCGGGTACTCAACCTATTCTTGTCGTCCAGGAACGCGCCGGCGGTTAGGCGGCAGTCGTCGTAGAGATCGGTCGGATCGGTTATCAACATGCCGTCATCGCCGATCACAACAATACTGTTATAGAACACAGCGAAGATGGAATAGACGTCGTCGGTCAATTTCTACACGACGGGTTCGCCTTGCGCGCTGATAGATGCTGATTGGGCGAATAGGAAGATCTCTGCGACAGCGACAATCGTAGCGCCGTGAAAATTATTCCTCATGTTATTGCTCCCGCATATGGTTGAACGGTTGGATCCGATCGGCTCGCGTCCCTGTATATTCTGAGAAAGCTCTGTCCTAATCTGAACGTGGTCGAATGTCTGATATCGAAAAGTTAATTAAATTAACTTAATAGGTCAAAAGAAATGCTAGTTACAAAGCGCAAGCCGCGACATCGGGCGCAAAAGTATCGGGAGTTGACCACTGCGGCTGCGATCTTGCTGGTAGTCGAAGAAATGTCCGTAAATATCGACCCTACTCATGGCCGTTCATGTTCAAACATTTGCCGGTTGATGAGGCACCAACCGGCAATCTATTGCCGCTCCGGAAAATTCGAGTGCCGAATTCTCGCTGGCAGTTAGATAGCCGAAATATGGATCGCAACTTGCATCTGTTTCGACACTAATACGCTGCTAAAAACGACTATGCACATCCAACTGCAACGCTACGATCCGCAAATTGTGCTCGAAGATTCGAGAGCGGATCGATCGGCCGAAAAGTTTGAACCATTCGGCGGCGACGGCGTGACTTTCTCGGATATCCTCGATTTGATTAATCCGTTGCAGCACATCCCGATAGTCGGATCGCTATACCGGAAGATTACCGGGGACTTCATCGATCCTGCGATGCGTGTTGCCGGGGGTCTTTATTTGGGGGTCCGCTTGGCGTCGTAGTGTCCATGGCGAGTCTCGCTGTCGCCGCGATTGCTAAACCGAACGAAACAAATAGGGTAGGTACGACGACACCCCTCGCGGAGCAATCGGCATCAACGAAAGCGAGCCAGCCGTTGCAGCCCGATAGTGAAACACCGACCGTTATGCTAAAACCGCATGAAGATAAACCGCTCGCCGGGTTGAATAGCACGGACGCTCCCGGCGCATTTTCCCGGACGATTTCCGACGAGGTTAGACAGGGTGGTTGGATGGTTATTCACGCGTATGGGGAAACCGCGGATGCGGAATCGCGCAGACGAGATTCAAATCTTCAATCTATAAATATTGCGGTGTAAGTGTCGCCCGCCATCTGAGCCGACTCATCGGGACATGGCAACGTTTAATCCATGCCGTACTTCTCGCCAAGGGTCGTGTTGTGTCGTACGATAATTCATCGTTGAAGTAGAATATCCAATACCCGGATTCAGGAGATCTCGATGAGACCGGAAGAGCAAATTGCCCGGCACTATTCGCACCGCGGACTCACCAAGGCGATCGAGCGCGGGGTAAAACAATTAGGCAAAACAACGCAGACGGTCACGATTGCTGATCTTGCACCGGTAGATGAATTTCACGTCGGTGGCCGCCTTGCGACGATCGAATTTATGGATCAATTGTCGTTTGCTGATACGGATCATGTGCTTGATGTTGGTTGCGGCATTGGTGGTGCGTGCCGGTTCGTGGCCGACCGATATGGCGTACACGTCAGTGGGATCGATCTCACCGCCGAGTTCATTGAAACTGGACGCGATATTTGCGCGTGGCTAGAGGTTGGCGACCGAGTTTCGCTACATCAAGGTAGCGCCTTAGACATGCCGTTCGAAGCCGGAAAATTTAATCACGCCTATATGATGCATGTCGGCATGAATATACGCGACAAAAAGGCGTTATTCGCGGAGGTCGCCCGCGTCGTTAAGGTCGGAGGATCGTTCGGCATTTTTGATGCGATG
>CAWLAW010000507.1:0-3160 GCA_963854885.1 Gammaproteobacteria bacterium
TTACGAACATTCCTGTCACTGCAGCACGCCGCAATTGGTTCGTTTAATAGCAGCGAATTTCTGCAACGTTCCCTCCTTGAGGAAACCATTAGGATTAAACAGACCTTGATGGAACAAGTCGTGAGACTTTGGACGAGTTATCGATTGCTGCTTCAGGGCGACTGGGTAGGTGCCGGAATGTCCTGCGATGTAACCGTGGAATTGGGGGCTATCACGCAAGCTGAATATATCGAAGGATATGCACGCTGTGGCAAATGTTACGCGCTATTCATGTGTGATCCGAGCGAAATCGCAGTGCAAGAATTTCAGACCGGTTTGGATATTCTGGGACGCGGCGGGATTAAATTGGCCATGTCGCTCTATCACGCGGCCGGTGCCGAAATTTATGCACTTTTTGGTTTGCTCGATTGTTCGCGCGAACACATTCAAAAGGCGCTCGAGTGTCGAAACCGCAAGGAATATTGGGGCGAGGTACAAGCATTACGAGCGCTTGCGTTAGTCGAGGCTCAATCAGCTACGCCTGATTGGGCGCTCGTGGAATCGACCATCACCCATTCCTTCGAGCTAGCCGAAAATCGCGGGCAACTGCCCGATTTGGCTATAGGGCGATTTCGCTATGGCGAGATCCTGCAAAAAAACGCTCAATTTGCAAACGCCCTCGAGCAATTGTCCATCGCCGAAGAGCAATTTCGAAGACTCGAGATGGCTTGGTGGGCGGATCGGGCCGCATCCGTAGGAGCGCGGATTATTCGCCACGAACATTTCTGCGGATTTGTACCTTTTGATGTGCAATATGTCACATCGGAGATGGCAAATAATTGAATACTCTCTAAGAAACACGCTTAAGTGATTCGCCTGAGCCGACGGTTTAATTGAGAATTAGGTCACTATCGAGGATGCAGATCGCGTATGCGCTTGGCGACGCGCAACACAATATAATAATTCGAAACGAAGATATCCGAATAACCAACAAGCAGCCGGTAAGAACAGCTACAAGTGATTTGTGAACTCTGTGGTGAGCACCACGCGAGCGCGGGAAACCGCGTGTGCGCGAATTGTCATGCAAAATTAGATGCTACCGTGGCGCAATCGAGCGGCGTGAAACCGAGTGTTGAATCGGGGTCTGAGAAACCCTTATTGAGTCGTCCGAGCCAAGCGAGTTCTTCTGGGCTGACTGGTAAATGCGCGGTCGTCACCGGCGGTAACCGCGGCATTGGGCGAGCGATTGCACAGCGGTTGATGGATAACGGCGCCCACGTTCATGTCCTCGACATCGAATCCCCGATATGCCGAAAGAGCACATCACGTTTATGCAATCAGAGTTCGACGTCTCGTGCATCGACTTGTCGCAACTTTGGCGGACCGGAGATGCGACTGCTATCAATGCCGTCGCGACGGACGTGAAGCGCTTGTCCGGACTGTCTGAGGAGTACGCACAAAAGCAGATCGTAGACGAAGTACTAAAGTACCTCGGTCAGCAAGCGACGGACGTAGCTTCTGTTGAATACAATAGCAATGCGAATGCGCCGTTGTTCTTAAACGAAGTAGGCTCGTGGCACGATCGTCCCGAGGCTGCAACTGCGCTTCCCGACATTGTTGTTGCCGGGGACTACGTACGTAACAGTTTTGGTATCGCATCTGTGGAAGGCGCGATCGTATCCGCGAAACAAGCGACAACTCGGCTTGCCGAATATTTTGATATTTCGATCAGACCTAACATCCTGTATCCGCGAGAAGTTTCGAATGATCAAATCGCGAGCAGATTAAGAATGCTTGAACCCGTCAAGGCTTGGGCGCTCGCCCAACTAGCGGTATCGCGCCCCGACGCGTCCGCACCTTCCAAGGTTTTCGAATAATTCCGTTAGGCTTGATAGGTTTCCTGCTTAGGTCAGCTCTAATTGTTCCAACACACGGCTGCATACAACCCACATCATGGCAAAAACAGCACCCTGCTGATGTTCTATACGCATCGATTGACCGTGCTGTGTAATAAATAACCAAGAAGTCGGGTCATTTCATGGAGCGGATCGGAAAAACCGGTTCGTGCGGCAATGCAGCAAAGGGCTCACATCGTCCCGAATTGTTAAATTTTAGCAATTACTGGCGCGCTTCCAGCCTTTAGTTAGAATGACCGAACGAATAAAAAGAAATATCGATATCTCGTAATGTTGAAGCCCAATAGTCCTCCTATCAGTTCGCGCTATGCGCCGGCAACGGACCTTTCGCCGGATTCTCTGCGCGAGCGACAAGTCGCCACGAACACGCCGAATCAGCCCGTTACGTCGTCGACCTTAAACGCAGTTGATATCTTCAGAGGGCTTTCTCAGCAAGAAAGAGAAATAATATGCCCGATGTTTAGCGGGGCTAGTTTCGAAACCGGCGACATTATTATTCGACAACGAGATAGCGACCGTGGGATTTTCTTTTTGGTCAGCGGAAGCGTGCGTGTTAGATTTTATTCAAAACCCGGACGCGAAATATTTTTTCGCGATCTCACCGCTGGCAGAATGTTTGGTGAGCTATCAGCAATAGATGGCGAACCTCGATCAGCAGAAGTAACAGCAAACCAACAATCCTTCGTGATATTCACCACGAGAGAAAGTTTTCGAGACCTGCGCCACACCTATCCCGACATAGCGGATTACACGCTACGACACCTCGCAACCAGCGTACGAATTTTAACTGAACGCGTTGTCGAACACAGTTCACTATCGGCAAAAGTGCGGATCTATATCGAATTAATCAGGCTCGCCAGAGATGAGTCCGACGTGCTCAATGGCAACGCGGTGATTCGATCGACACACACCGACATCGCGCATAAAGTGAGTACAACGCGAGAAGCCGTAACTCGTGAGATTGCAGGACTGACCACCGCGAACATCCTCGAGAAAAGAGGGCGGCGCGCCCCTTTAGTGGTTAAGGACTTGGAGCGCTTAGAGGAAATTGTTCGGCATACGGTTGGGGAGTTACCGGCTTATTGAACTATCGCTGGGTTACAAGTGCTAAAGGACGATACCAGCAGGCTGTTCGAGTAATACGGAGTCCAAAGCGCCCGCGAATGCCGATTTTCTGGGCGATTATCAGCCGTGACCCAGTCAGGACGTCGTGCGGCCAAGAGTTAATGCGTCGGCACCGCATAAATAGGAGGGGAAAAACATGA
>CAWLAW010000508.1:0-3151 GCA_963854885.1 Gammaproteobacteria bacterium
TGTGATTGAGCCACTGGAAACAAGCTTGAACGGTCTAAAAGCAAATAAAGCGATACGTAACGCTCAATTCATGGGCGATCCCATTGAGACGAATTGGCCGTTTCTCTATACTTCAACGACTTTCTCGCACAGTGTGTGCATCACTTTGTTTAGCGATGTGAATTGACTAAATAATCCAACTCCCGATTAGCCTCCTCACAGTTATTCATGTCCTCATACACGCTCACTCATCTCAAGCAACTAGAGTCTGAAAGTATTCATATCCTTCGAGAAGTCGCGGCCGAGTTCAATAATCCGGTGATGCTTTACTCGGTTGGCAAAGATTCGGCAGTAATGTTGCATTTGGCGCGCAAGGCTTTCTTCCCGGCGAAACTACCGTTCCCGTTATTACATGTTGATACGACATGGAAATTTCGAGAAATGATCGAATTCCGAGATCGTTTCATCCGCGATGAACTTGGCCTAGACCTGACTGTGTACACCAACGAAGAAGGATTAAAACACAATATCGATCCCTGGGAAGATAGTGAAAAACACACGGAGTTGATGAAAACCGACGCGCTCAAGCAGGCGTTGGACAAATGGCAGTTCGATGCGGCGTTCGGCGGCGCGCGACGCGACGAAGAAAAATCTCGCGCCAAAGAAAGAGTGTATTCATTTCGGGATCGCAATCACCGCTGGGATCCGAAGAATCAGCGTCCGGAGTTATGGAACATCTACAACTCGAAAGTGAACAAAGGTGAGAGCATTCGGGTTTTCCCTTTGTCCAATTGGACCGAACTCGATATTTGGCAATACATCCATCTTGAAGATATTCCCATCGTGCCACTTTACTTCGCCGCGAAACGTCCGGTGGTACTGCGCAATGGGGTGCTCACCATGGTCGACGACGATCGCCTAAAGCTTCAACCCGGCGAACAACCAGAAATGAAAATGGTTCGATTCAGGACGCTAGGTTGTTACCCGCTAACCGGCGCGGTGGAATCAAACGCGACGACATTGCCGGAAATAATTCAGGAGATGCTACTTGCTACAACGTCTGAACGCCAAGGTCGCGTCATCGACCAAGACGAAGGCGGCGCCGGAATGGAAGAGAAAAAGCGCCGTGGATATTTCTAGTCGAACAGCCCTAGCGGTAGCCAAAGCGTAATTAATATGTCACATCAGTCCGATCTCATCGCTAGCGACATTGAGGCCTACCTCAAACAGCACGAACATAAAGAATTATTGCGATTCATTACGTGCGGTAGTGTGGATGACGGTAAAAGCACCTTAATTGGGCGACTTTTATACGATGCAAAAATGATCTATGAAGATCAACTCGTATCGCTTGAGCACGACTCCAAAATACACGGAACGACCGGCGGCGCTTTCGATCCGGCGCTACTCACTGATGGCTTGAAAGCAGAGCGCGAACAAGGCATTACAATCGATGTCGCTTATCGTTATTTTTCAACTGCGAAGCGCAAATTCATCATCGCCGATACGCCAGGACATGAGCAGTACACACGTAATATGGCAACTGGGGCATCGACCGCGGATCTGGCGATTATTTTAGTTGATGCACGGCATGGGGTGATGACCCAAACGCGCCGCCATTCATTCATCACTTCGTTGCTCGGGATAAAACACGTCTTAGTTGCGATCAATAAAATGGATTTGGTTGATTACAGCGAGACGACCTACGAGAAAATTCGAGCCGACTATCAAGAGTTCGCGGCTCGCTTAGACATTCCAGATCTACACTTTATTCCGATTTCGGCACTGCTTGGCGACAACGTTGTCGACCCGACGGAGAAAATGCCTTGGTACCAAGGTCGAACCTTGATGAACTTTCTGGAGAACGTCTATATCGGGTCTGATCGAAATCTCGAAGATTTCCGAATGCCTGTGCAATATGTCAATCGACCGAATCTAGATTTCCGCGGCTATTGTGGGACGATTGGTAGCGGCACTATTCGCAAGGGCGAGGAAGTGCTGGTGCTTCCTTCGCGCAAAACGAGCAAAGTAAAAGACATCGTTACCTACGATGGATCGTTAGATGAAGCCTTCGCCCCCAGCGCGATAACGTTAACACTCGAAGATGAAATCGACATAAGCCGCGGCGATATCATCGTACGGCCCGGCAATTTGACGCGACTGAACGACCGCTTTCAAGCGATGGTTGTGTGGATGGACGAAGACGCCATGGTCCCGGGTAAAACGTATTTGTTTAAGCATACGTCGAACACGGTTGCCGGCAACATCAGTACATTGCGCTACGTCGTTGACGTTAACACGCTGCATCGCGGCGATGCTCCTGCGTTGAAACTCAACGAAATCGGCCGCTGTACGATTAAATTGACTGAGCCTATTGCTTACGATGGATATCGGCGCAACCGTTCAACAGGTGCATTTATTATTATCGACAGAATCACAAACGTAACTGTCGGTGCGGGCATGATTCAAGATCGAGCGGCCGATACCGATCGGCGCGACCACTGGGACGACAGTCCGCGCGAAAACTCTCTCCTTGGACAGCTAAGTAATGTCACCAGTGAAGAGCGAAGCGCACGTTTCGGCCAACAGCCAGTTACGTTGCTGCTCACGGGACTTACCGGAGCGGGAAAAACAACCCTAAGTTATGCGCTTGAACGCCGCTTGTTTGACCAAGGTCGGGCATCTACGGTTCTCGATGGCCAAAATATGCGCTTAGGGATCAACCGCGATTTAGGTTTTTCGGACGAAGATCGATCGGAAAATTTACGCCGCGCTGTCGAGCTTGCAAAGCTGCTAAATAATGCCGGCATGATTTGCATCGCCGGCCTCCTCGCGCCTGACGCAGCAGTGCGCCAACGCGCGACCGAGGCGCTTGGCAGCGCCCGCTGCATGGTGGTGCACTTATCTGCTCCGGTCGAAGTGTGCCGCGAGCGAGACACGCAAGGACTCTATGCTCGTGCTGACGCGGGGGAAATTGCAAATTTCCCTGGCGTTTCAGCTCCCTATGAAGCACCGGAAAATCCCGATCTAGTCCTCGCAACACATGAGTTATCGATCGACGAATGTGTCGATCGACTCGTGAAACTACTCGAAAGTAACGAGTTTATTTGATCAATAACTCGCACTATCTCGCCGAGCTTATTCCCAACGCCCTTTCGGCGGGGTGTGGATC
>CAWLAW010000509.1:0-3150 GCA_963854885.1 Gammaproteobacteria bacterium
ATAGCGCGAGCGAAATATATAGCGTTGATTTCAACATGATCTCCCTTCCACTAACTGTTTGTGCGGGCCTTTGCAGCCTCGTTCTACCACTAGCGTATTGTCTAATTTGCCGCTCGGACGTAAAAATTACCGATTCCTGACTGCTAGACGGTCCATGAACGATAATTGGTGCACGACGGGCAGCTTCGCTTAACGGCCGCTATGCTCGGACGGTTCCATCGTTAGCGGCCCCGGTGCCCAAACCGCGGGTCAATCCGGCACGTATTTACGGTGTGTCTGCACCAAGCAACAAACACCGTACGCGGGTGACACCGGCCAAGCGGCGCAGGCCGAATCATCGCGTGTATCGAATTGGTCGGGGAGACAGGATTTGAACCTACAACTCCTGCGTCCCGAAGGCAGTGCTCTACCAGGCTGAGCTACACCCCGGAAAAAGGCGGAAAAAGGAAAAGGTGTCGGAGGGATTTAAAATGAGACGATGATATCGGGTGGTGAAATTATAATCCCTCCGACACCTTTTCCCTTTAGGCAATGAACGTTTCCCTTTTCCCTTTTCCTTTTTCGGTTTATCGGCGCGCTTACGGCCCTGTTTATGGCGTCTGGGGCGTGGGCACGACAGTTCTATATGACGGCGCGACAGTGACGAGTATCAATGGCTTCGTTTTCAATTCACAAACCTACAGCGTTGCGTTCGCACAGGACTCGTTCGACAATCTCCTTCAGATCGGAGAATCTGCATCCGAAAAGATATTTCAAACAGAATGTGTCGGAGTCGCGACGCGGATGCTTCGCGAACCGACCAGATTGCGCTTCGCTTTAAGTCGTCAACCAGGCGAAAGGTTGCGGTTTACGTCCGGCTTTCGGATGGATTAATACGTTGATTAGGGCCGGACCGGGGAAGGCCATCGCGGCGTCCAATGCAGCCTGCAGATCGGCCGGATCGGTAACGTAAAATCCCTTGCCGCCGAACGCTTCCATGATGCTTTCATAGTGGGCGCCCGTTGTTAGCATAGTGCCCGGAAACTCGCCATCAGGTGGTAACTTTTCAACCCCTTCGCCGATCCCGCCGTTATTCAGTACGATCAATTTTATTGGTAGTTTGTAGCGTGCTGCGGTTTCCAGCTCCATACCGGAAAAGCCGAATGCCGAATCGCCTTGGACGCCAATGATAGGTCGGTCTGGGTGTACCACCGCTGCCGCGATCATAAAGCCAAGGCCGACCCCCATGGTGCCGTATGTACCCGCGTCGAGGCGCTGGCGCGGACCGCTGTTGAACATTTGCGTGCGCCCGATATCCATTGTGTTGGCGCCCTCGCCAATGATAATCGCGTCGCTTGGGAGCCAATTAGCGATATCGCGAAAGGCTCGGTAATAATTCATCGGACTCGAATGGTCATTACTCATTCCTGCCACGGCTTCGAGATTATCCGCCGCCTTGCTGCTCAGTTCGCCGCGCCAGTCGGTCTCTTTCGGATACTGCCAGGGACGCTGATCGAGAGCGGTATTGAGTTGGGCCGCAATCGCTTTACCGTCCCCGACTAGGGCGACCTCGGCGGCAACGTTCGTACCTATCGTCTCGGCAGCGATGTCCAATTGGATGATCTTCACATCGGCCGCGAACCTCGGCGGCAACCCGAAGTGCATGATCCAGTTCAAACGGGCTCCCATAAGAAACACGACGTCGGCTTCTTTTAACGCGTGACTGCGCGCCGCGCCAACTGACAGCGGATCGTCGTCCGACAGCATTCCCTTTCCCATCGGAGATGCCAAAAAAGGTAACTGCGTGCGTTCGATGAACTTACGGAGTTCGTCTTCCGCGCGCGCCCAGGCCATGCCTTTACCGATCACGACCAGCGGTCGCTCGGCAGATTCGAGAACTGCAAGCGCAGCCCTAACGTCCTCTGGCATCGCTTGTGAGCGCGGTGCGTCGCCAACAGTTTGTGTCGACACGATCCGATCCTCGTCGATCTGACCCTGGATAATGTCATCTGGTAAATCCAGATAAGCGGGCCCTGGGCGCCCGAACAGCGAAGTTCGCACTGCCTGCTCGACGTAGTATGGAATGCGTTCGACATGCTCTATGGCATGCGCATATTTGCAGTACGGTTCGGCCGCCGCGACTTGCCGTTCTTCCTGGAAAGCGCCCATCCCATTTTGATAAGTCGGGGATGCTCCGCCGATAAGAATCATCGGCCAGCAGTTTTGTTGGGCATTAGCGAGGCCCGCTAGAGCGTGAATGACACCTGGCCCAGAGACCACCACGCACGCCTGTGGGCGGCCGGTCAGATAGCTCGCCGCCTGCGCAGCGTAGCTCGCCGACTGTTCGTTGCGCATCCCGATATAAGTGATGCCTTCAGCTTGTGCCGCAGCTGCAATATCGATGATTGGAAATCCGACAATGCCGAACATGTATTCGACACCTTGCTGCTTGAGCGCGCGCGCAAGCACAACAGAGCCAGTGATTTTAGTCATGATCGTCTCCCATAGGAAAATGTCTGTAGGCGTAAGCTAGGACTAGTAGGAAGGATAAATACCCTCCCAGATTATCAGCCTAGAGTACAGGAAGGATAAACGCTCTCCCAAATTATCAGCATACTAGGCAAGCACGACATAAAAACTGGCTTCAAACCGATGTTACGAAAGACCAATAATTTCTCAATCAAATATTGGAATATGATTTTCTAATAGAACAGCAACAACGAGAAAAGGCTGAATCGCCCCCGAAACGTTAGACACTCTCGAGCCGTTGATTAAACTGTTCTTCAAATACTACCGGTGATAATCGATTATTAAAGCCGTCTCCACGTTTTCGGTTATAAAACATTTCGATGTAGTCGAACAAGTCGGCTCGCGCATCCGACCGGGTTGTGTAGATTTTGCGCTTAATGCGTTCGCGTTTGAGTAGTTGGAAAAAACTTTCCGCGACAGCATTATACCGCGAGGGTAGGCTTCGCACTCGTGACAGTTTCCACGGCGACTCATACTGATATCCAGTTTATTGTCACGCCTGAATGAACGCCAATCGTGGCTTGAGGCTAGTCAAGTTCTAGAGTGACTTAGAACTTTTCACTATATTATTTCTCTTGATCTGATTTTACACCCACGACTTGAGATGGATCATCACTTATTCTTAGAAATTCGCGAGCAGAC